>JAICHN010000115.1 GCA_025924845.1 Chloroflexota bacterium
CCGGTCACCAGCTCGTCCGCCTGCGCCTCGGTCAGGATCAGGGGCGGGGTCAACTTGATGTGATCGCCCGCCACGCCATCGAGCGTGCCGCTGCCCGGGTAGACGATCACGCCGCGCTTCAGACTCTCTTCCAGCACCAACGCGCCGATGGCCCGTTCGAGCGGGAAGGGGCGTTTCGTGGTCTTATCCATCACCAACTCGATCCCGCACATCAGGCCGAGGCCGCGCACATCGCCGACCAGCGGATGATCGCGTAGGCGCTCCAGCCTACTAAGCAAATAGGCGCCGGTACGGGCGGCGCGCTCAATCAAACTCTCCTCGATCAGGATGTGCAGCACTTCCACGCCGACCGCGCAGCTCAGCGTATGCGCGGCATAGGTGTGTCCGCCTACCAGATTGTGGCGGGCGGCCAGGATGGGTTCCATCACTCTGTCGCTCACCACCACGGCGCCGAGCGGCGCGTAACCCGCCGCCATGCCCTTGGCACAGGCCATCAGATCGGGCACTACTCCCCAGTGGTCAATGCCGAAAGTTTTGCCGGTACGCCCGAACCCGGTCATCACCTCATCGGCGATGAACAGTACGTCGTTCCGATCGCAAATCTCCCGAATGGCCTGAAAATAGCCGGGTGGGGCGGGGACCGCGCCGAGCGCCGCTCCCACCACCGGCTCCGCGATGAAGGCGGCCACATGCTCGGCGCCCTGGCGATGGATCTCGCGCTCCAGTTCGGCCGCGCAACTCAGGTCGCAGCGGCAGTGGGTGCCGTCGCCGCGCATGTAGGCGCAGCGGTAAGGAAACGCGGGGCTAATATGCGGCTGATTCTGGTACATGCCCATGTAAGGACGGCGCCGGTACGTGTGCCCGCCATAGCCGAGCGAGCCGAGCGTGTTGCCGTGAAAGCTCTGCCAGCGGGCGATGATCAGTTGCTTGGTGGGCTTTCCACGCGCGATGAAGTGCTGATGGGCAATCTTGACCGCGTTTTCCGTGGCTTCGGAGCCGCCGGAAACAAACCATACGTTGTTCAGGTCGCCGGGGGTCAGTGATGCGACAAGGTCGGCCAACACCTCAATCGGCTCACTGCTGAAGCAGAACGAGGGAGTGAAGGCTACAGTACGGGCCTGGCGCGCCATCACCTCGGCCACGCGCTCGCGTCCATGGCCGATATTGTTGACCGCCGAGGCGCCGCCCGCGCCATCCAGGTAATGGCGGCCGTCCTCGTCGTACAGATAAACGCCCTCGGCGCGCGCAATGCGCGGCAAGGGACGGTAGAGGTCGCGTAGCAAGGCACGTCCACGTGGCGCATGCATGATCATCTTCCTCCCGAGAGTCGACTGCCTCATCGTCGAGTCTCGCTGAAAACTCCCGCGCTCGCGGAGGAGACTCCTGCCGGCGGTATATCAGCCCTGAAGGTAGCAGAAAACAGCAGGCACTACGCCAGAATCCATTGCGGCCGCACCTCGGCGATCGGCAGGTCGAACAGCCCGCCCTGGCCCGAGCGGCGAAAGAGTTGCTCGAAATCGCTCGGCGCGAATGCCTTGCGGAGGCGCGAGACGTACGACGCATGCAGCACATTCAGGTAATGCGCGATATCGTACTCGGGTAGTGCGTCAACGCTGCGTTCAGCGCCTCTATCGCCCGATCGCGACGTGTCGTTTTCCGGGGTATCAGGCAGCCAGACGGCCGTGCCGTTCGCCGCCCGATAGAAGCGCACCCGCTCACCGACCCGCCAGTGAGTGCGCCCCGCGCCCAGCAGCGCCTCATAGACGGCCTCGTGGGCCTGGTCGCGTGACCGCGCATATTGCTCGGCGCTCTTCGCCGGCCGCGCTACCGTCGCCACGTCGGTGTGCGCCAAGCGCCGCTCGCGCAGGGCGGCGATCGTCTGCAGATAGGCACGCCGTACCCCCTCGCTATCACCGACCAGGGTGCAACGTAGCGCCTCGCGCAGAAAGCGCTCGCCGAACGGTTCGGAGCGGCTGGAGTGGAAGGCGGCGCCGCGAACGATCAGCAGGTCGTCGTAGGTCAAAAGTGCGTAGTTCTTGACCTCGTGGCTGAGCATCGCCCTATACCGCCCCTCGTATTCCAGGTTAATGCCGGCCGGCAAGGTAGCGGCAAGCTCGGCCACGCAGTGACGTTCATCAGTCTCCGTCCAGTTTTCCGGCACGGCGAAGAAGACGCCGTCGGTGTCGGCTTCGAGCAGCGCCATGCCGCGATCACGCAGCCGTTCGACGACCTGCCCTAAAAGCTCGCGTCCGCGTCTGGTAATCTCGTCCGCCGCTTCGCGATCCGCGAACAGGGCCATTTGCCCAGCGGCCATGTAGCCATAGGCTGAATTGATTACGATCTTCATGGCCGCTTGCAGCGCGTCATGCCGATGCGCGACGGCACTGCCGGGCGGCGCCGTTTTGGCCGCTCGCTTATGGTGCAGCCTCAAGTCGGCCAGGCGATCCACCAGATAGAGCAGTGCCTGCAAGGGGTCGCGGGCTGGGCCGATGCGAAAGGTGCGCATGATGGAGGGATACATCGAGGCGATGTCGACCTTGACCACGTGGCGCGCTACCCCGGCGGCGTACAGGATGGTCGCTCCGCCCTGATGCGGGGCCGGCAGCTCATCCGCCCCCGCCGCGTTGCGGGGCAGTGCCGCGCCGGCCCGCAGATAGGCTCGCACCAGCAGCGGCTCCAGGATGCCCTTTGCCGGACCCGCCGAGGCTACCCGCTCGTAACGGCGCGGCGCCATCCCTGTTAGGGCGAACGGGGCGCCCATCAGCCGTTGCGATAGTCCGTCTACTTCAATTACGTCGTCGAAGGCGTAGCGCCGAACCTGTTCCGGGTCGCGTTGATAGGTGCGGTAGATCTCCGACCCGGCGATGTAGGTGCGATCCGGCGCCGCGATCCCGAAGTAGCGCGCGGCGGCCTTCAGACCGTGGCCCGGCATGTCGCGAACCACGAAGTCATGGCGGCGCACCGCGTCGAGCGTATCGATCAGCTCGCGCCCGGCGATGCTGTAGCGCGTACGCGACCCGCGACCCCAGGCCGCCGGCTCGTCATATCGGTCGAGGAGCAGCGCGGCCTCACGCCGTCCCAGGTGGAGCGGCACGCCAAGCGTGGCCGCGCGTGCTTCGAGGAAAGGCAGATCGAAACCGAAGAGGTTGTGGTTCTCGATCACATCGGGATCGCGCTCACGGATCAGCGCGCAGAGATTCGCAATCAGGGCAGCCTCGGCATTGGGGGTCGGCGCTTCGAGGATTGCTTCCAGTCCGCGGCTGTCGCGCACCGCGACCAGAAAGATACGGCCGTGCGCGGGTGAGAACGCCGTTGTTTCGAGATCGAATTGCAGGCGGTGCAGATCGGTATAGGTCATGGTGCGGAAACAGACCCGCCCCGTCGCCATCAGGTATTGCTCGACCGGCCTAACCACGTAGTAGTCGCCGGGCAACTCGCGGAGGTTCTGGATGGTTCGTCCTAGCCGCTGCCGTGCCCCGAGCAGAATTTCTCGTTGGAGCGACCGCCCATCGCGGGCCGAGAGCAGATAGCGTAGGGAGTCGGACGGCCCTTCCAACTCGCGGTAGCTGAACGGCGCCTGTTCGGCCGTTCCCGCCGCCGCATCCACCAGATTCGACCCGAGATGACGCAGGTCATCCAGGCCGGCGGCGAAAAGCCAGGGACGAAAACGATCCTCGATGCAGCGTACCATATCGCCTGTGCGCTGCCAGACGAGGGCGCGGCCGTCGCGATTCGCCCAAACGGAGACGATGCGGGGCATCTCGTCCCAGCCGAATAGCCACGCATCGTCCGCATCCATGTCTCCAGTCTAGCGGGTCTACCCTGGCACTCCATTGCAGGAATGTGGGCAGGGGCCGATCATGCTTTGCCAAACTGTATGGGCTAATCCTGATCGAGTTCGATCCCCTCACCAGGGAAGATCGCGCGAATCGTCTTTAGCGACAGGACCATGCAGATCGATCGGTTCGCACCGTGTTCATCGCCCTCACCTGACCCGACCTCCTCGATCCTCTGGAAGCCGAACTTCTCATAAAACGTCGCTGCCCTCTCGTGCAAGGCATCGACCATAACAGCCTTTACAGCTATCCCGCGTTCGGTCGTTCGGAGGACGCGCCGCAATGCGTTGAGCAGAAGGTGACTACCCAAGCCCTGCCGTGCGTATCGGGAGTCGACCGCTAAGCGGCCAAGCAAAGCGGCTCCGACCGCGTGATATCGCCCGGACTTTTTAGCAAGGTCCGCCGGTAGGCTGGAAACGTCTACGGAGGTCGCGGTGAGCGTGTAGTAGCCGATGATCTCGGTGCCGTCCTGGGCACAGAGCACCCAGCACGAGGCCAGATCACGATCTACATCCTGCCTGGCCTGCCTATGGAGGTAGTCGGTGAGCGAGGGTTCATCGCAGGAGAAAGCCGCCCGATCATGGCGCCGATCGAGTGGCTCTATAGCGAGTTTAGTGAGATCCATGCGGCGCCGGCGGATTAGCGGTCGCCAAAGCCGGCTTTATAGCGCTCCGCAGCCTGTCGCAGGTAGGCGGTGGGGGGCTGTGGATTGTAGACCGCCTCCATGAAAGCGCGAGCGCCTTGCTCGGAGAGGGTAATCACCTCATGGCGCCGGATCACTTCCTCGGCCCTGCGCACGCCACTATCGACCATGAAGTCGGTCAGCGTCCGATGCTCCAGATCGGCGGCACGCTGCAAGAGTTGCTTCTGGTCGGTGCTGAGACGCGCGGCAACCCGTTCATCTTTCCCCAACGCCTTAGCCGTGCGCTTACCACTAGTACGGTGCTCGGCGGTATCGGTGGGTGGAATGGACATGACCATCTTTCCTTTCCGGTAACAGGCGTCAACGCCCATGTCCGCCGTACCTGATGAAATGTACGCCAAGTTGACGCACGGTGTCAAGAGCGCTACGATACAATCGCGAGTTCACGCTCTCGGCCTACTCCTTGCGGCGCGCCCCCTCAAACGAGGCCGCCATGTCGCGGTCGCCACCCACGATGGCAGCGGCGCGCTTGAGGCCGGCATAGCCGGCCTGGGTCTGAGGCAGCGAAAGCCCATGGGCGTGACCGAGATCAAGGGCGAGTTGAAGGTCCTTTGCCATGTTGTCCAGACTGAAGCGTGGGGCGAAGTCGCGCTGGGCGATCAGGTTGGCTCGGCCCACCCACAGACGGGTTGGCAAATTTGACTCCTCTAGAATACGGATATAGAGTTGGGGATCGATTCCCACGGCGTCCAGAAGCGCCATTCCCTCGGCCAACGCCGCTACCACGCCTCCACCCACCAGGTTATTGCAGAGCTTAATCCGGGTGCCCTGGCCAATGGCGCCGATGTGATAGACTTTTTGGCTCACGGCGGCCAGCACCGGTTGGACCCGTTCGAGCACGGCAGCATCGCCGCCGGCCAAGACCCAGAGCGTTCCCGCGTTAGCTTCAGGTAGGCTCCCCGTGACCGGCGCGTCAAGCATGGAGGCGCCGCGCGCCTCAACGGCGCGGGCCAGCCAGTCGGTGGTATCCGTCCCGACGGTACTCATCTGCATCAGCACGGCGCCCTCGCCCAGGGAGGCCAGGACGCCGTCCGGTCCTTCGATCACTTCGCGAAGCGCTTGATCGTTCGAGACCATGGTGATCACGGCCTCGGCGCCTTCCGCCGCCTCGCGTGGCGTGGCGGCCACTCGGGCGCCCCGCTCCGCGAATGGTTCGGCCCGCTCGCGCGTCCTGTTATAGACGGTGAGATCATGTCCGTGTTCCAGCAGTCTTCCGGCCATTCCGGAGCCCATCACACCCAGTCCGAGTAGCGCAACCTTCACAACTGCCCCTCCCTGTTCGTGCCGAAAGGCCCGGCCCAATTCCATTCCTGGTGCTCCAACACAGCCAAGCCGGATCGCCCCAGGTTACTCCTGCCTCGTAGGAGGCGTCAAGAAACGTGCCTTCAGATGGTTGACAGCCGCTTCATTTTTGCCTACTGTGCCTTTACCTATTTATCCGATAGGGTTTATGGATAAGAGAAGCGATTGCTAATTCCTTGGCGGGGAAGAGGGAGACTAGCATGACGGATATGGGACAGTGAGCGTGCCGGCATCCACGCCAAGCCGGCTACAAGAGGCAGCGGAGCGGCTTGAGGGCCGGCCGGCCCAGGAAGTGCTGAGTTGGGCCCTGGCCGCCTACGGTACGAGTATGGCCCTGGCCTGCTCCTTCGGCGGTCCGTCCGGCATGGTCCTCCTCGATATGGCCCTGGCCCTGGAGCCCAAACTCCCAGTGTTCTATCTCGATACGGGCCTACTCTTCCCCGAGACCTACGATCTTGCCGCCGAAATCGCGGCGCGCTACCGTGTCACGCCGATCGCCGTCCGTTCTACGCTGAGCGTGAATGATCAGGCGGCTCGCCATGGGGCTGCCCTTTGGGGCCGAGAGCCCGATCGCTGCTGTGAAATTCGGAAGGTGCAGCCGCAACGCGCCTTCCTGGCCGGCTACCAGGCATGGATTACCGGGATCCGCCGTGACCAGGCGCCTACTCGTCGGGTCACGCCCGTGGTGAGCTGGGATGCACTGGGCGGTCTGGTCAAGATCGCTCCTCTCGTTGCCTGGACCGACAGCGAGGTATGGTCCTATATTCGCGCCCACGAGATTCCCTACAACCCCCTGCACGATCTGGGCTATCCCAGCATCGGATGCACGCACTGCACTCGCCCGGTCCAGGCCGGCGAGGATCCGCGTGCCGGTCGTTGGGCCGGCTTCAACAAGATTGAATGCGGCCTGCATCGGCCACAGGAACGGAGCACTACCCAATGACCAAGCTTTCTCCCAAGGACGGCGCGAGTCTGGTCGAGCTCGGCCCCGGCGCCGGAAGTTCGGTCGAGCGCATTAAGCTGGAGAGTCAGGGATTACGCGGCAGGCTGGCCGAGGAGTTGGCCGAGGATACCAGCCGCTTCTCCGACTCGCACGTGCAGTTGATTAAGTTCCACGGCATCTATCAGCAGGAGGATCGGGACGCCCGACAGGCGCGCAAGGCGGCCGGGGAGGAAAAGCTTTATAACTTCATGGTCCGCTCCCGCATCCCCGGCGGCGCCCTCACCGCCGAGCAATATCTCGTGGAGGACGACATCGCCGGGCGCTACGCCAACGGCAGCTTGCGCATCACCACCCGCCAGGGCTTGCAACTGCACGGCGTCTTTAAGGGCGACCTCCATGCCGCCATTCATGGGATCAACGAAGCCCTCCTTTCAACCCTGGCCGCCTGTGGCGATGTTAACCGCAACGTGATGGCCTGTCCGGCCCCAGTGGCAAGCAGGGCTCAGGCGCAGGTGCAGGAAATCGCCCATAAGATCGCCATGCACCTGGCGCCGCGGAGCAGCGCCTACCACGAGATCTGGGTGGATGGCGAGCAAGTGCAAACCGTGGAGGCGCCGGCGACGCCGGTCGCCGAGCCCATTTACGGCCCTACCTACCTGCCGCGGAAGTTCAAGATCGGCGTGGCCTACCCCGGCGACGATTGCATCGATGTCTACACTCAGGACATCGGGATGGTGGCCGAACTGCAAGACGAGGAGTTGACCGGCTTCACCCTTCTCGTCGGGGGCGGTATGGGGATGACCCACGGCAAGACTGAGACCTATCCCCTCCTGGCCGTTCCGCTGTGCTGGATACCGGTTGATGAGGTGCTGGAGGTCGTGGAGACTATTGTCACGATCCAGCGTGATTTCGGCGACCGCGCCAACCGGAAGCATGCCCGCATGAAGTATCTGGTGGATGAACGCGGGATCGGCTGGTTCCGCGCCGAATTGGAGCGCCGGCTCGGCCGCTTCGTGTGTGCGCCTCGCCCTATCGTGTGGGAGAACGTGGACGATCATCTGGGCTGGCATCGGCAGGCCGATGGGCGGTGGTTTCTCGGCCTCTGGGTAGAGAACGGGCGAATCAAGGATACGCCGAGAGCGCGTTTCCGCGCTGGTTTGCGCGAGGTGGTACGTACCTTTAATCCCGGCATCCGCCTCACTGCGCAACAGAATATTTTGCTGACTGATATCGCCGAGAACGACCGATCGGCGGTCGAGGAATTGCTGGCTGAGTTCGCCATCAATAGTGATCCGACCACTGTGGGCAGCGTACATCGTCATGCCCTGGCCTGCCCTGCCCTACCCACCTGTGGTCTAGCCCTGGCCGACGCCGAGCGCGTCCTTCCCGCCCTGGCGGGGCAGTTGGAGGAAGATCTGAAGGAGATCGGTCTGGAGGGTGAGCAGCTCAGTATTCGTATGACCGGCTGTCCCAACGGCTGCGCCCGCCCCTACATGGGCGATATTGGTTTAGTGGGCCGCACCAAGGATGTCTACAACATCTATGTGGGTGGTGACTGGGCCAATACGCGGCTCAACACGCTCTACGCCTCCTCGATCCGCCTGGAAGCGCTCGCGGGCGCCATTCGTCCCCTTCTGGAGCTCTGGCGTGACGAGCGCGAAGCCGATGAAAGCTTCGGCGACTTCACGGAGCGCTGGGGGGTAGAGCAGTTGCGTCTCCAGGTGGAAGGGCGCTACGGCACCTGACGGCGCGTACAACTTCATATCGCCTACGCCCCTGCCGGTGAGAAACGGCCAGGGGGATTATACATGTCCGATGTACCAATTCATTGTGCCGTAGGCGCCGCTTTTCACTATCCGTAACCACGTCGTGTAGAGGGGCCGGCTATGAGTTACAGTAGAGGGAGGAGGCACCACTATGGTCACTGAAGCGCAGGCCAAGCCGCGCACGATTTCCCCGACAAAGGCGTGGCCGCCCGATGACACCGAGGAGAGCATCTTGGGCATCGACTTGCACCAGGGGACGATCACCAATCTGCGCGTGGGGATCAACGAAGCGGCCCAGTTGTACACGGCACCCGGCCGGCCGGTTCCCTGGAAGGCGACAACTCAACTGCTGTTTCTGGGCTGCAAGCACCCCAACGGTACGCTCTATCGTACTTTGCCGGACCTGTTTGTATTTCCTCGTCCTATTGATCCGCTGCGCGGCACCTTCACCCTGAGAGTTGATGGTCCGCCGATATTGATCATTGAGGTGCTCAGTAAATCTACCTATAAGGCCGATCTGGACCTGGATCGCGGCAAGCCGTTCAGCTACGCCCAGGCGGGAGTACGCGAATATATGGCGATCGATCCCACTGCCGCTTACCTGCCGGAAGGGATCCGGGCCTGGCGGCTGGAGGATGGCCGCTATCAGCCATGGGAGGCAAGTGCTGACGGTCGCTTTCAGAGCGAGTCGATCGCCGTGTCCATCGGCCTGGAGGGCATGATCGCCACTGTGTACACTCATGACGGGCGACGCATGCTCCACGAAGGGGAGATCGAGGCGGAGCTGACGCGGCTTCGGCGCCTGCTGGATGAGAAAAGTGCCGAGCAGTCGAATTTCGACAAATAATAATATTCGCCTCGTCGCACTGTCGATTTGGCGGTATCCCATTCGACGTATAGGTAGCGGGACCTCCGCACACCGGTTAATCGGGAAGGGAAGCACCTATGCAATACGCACTGCTTATCCACGTCGACGAGAAGCAATACCCTCAGATGGGCAGCGCGGAGTGGGATGCGATGTTGTCGGGGTATAGGGCGTTCGGCGAACGGCACCACGACAAGATCCGCGGCGGTAATGCCTTGCAGCCCGTCGTGACGGCGACTACCGTGCAGGTACGCGGCGGCAAGACGCTCACCACCGATGGACCCTTCGCCGAGACGAAAGAGCAACTCAACGGATTCTACCTTGTCGAGTGCGACAACTTGGATCAGGCCGTGGAGATTGCGTCCCACATCCCGGATGCCGCCCGCGGCTCGATTGAAGTGCGGCCGATCATGGAGTTTAACTAGACTCCGGCCTGGCAGGCGTTTCAAGCCGCCCGCTCCGCTATCCCGCGCGTAATCGGCATTACCGAGACGGCGCACGCCCACTCTCGGCGATGCCGACCCGGTAGGCGGCAAAGGGCGTTAAGCGATTCCCAAACCAGCTCATTCGGGTTAGCAGTCCTCAAGCCGATCCACCGTCCGGGTAGTCATCGTAATCGCCGCCGGCGCCCCGCTGGGGCTGACCTCGGTCGTCCGCGCCCCGTACCGGCCGCACTCACGGACGAGGTAGAAGAAACGAGTGAAGCACCGGTGGAGGGTATGCGGCCGGCGCGGTAGCATGGCCGGAGATCGCACCGGGCGGGTTGCCGGCAGGTTGACCCCGGTGACCGCTTGGGCCTGGTCGCCGATAGTGTGGACGGATTGGACAGACCGGTCGGATCAGTCGGATCGGTCCCTGGCGGCTCCTGATCCGAGCCGGCCAGGATCCACTACACTTTTCCCACCCAGGGCATCTAAAATGGAACCACGCCCCGATGTGAGCCGGCGCATTGGAACTGAAGGAGCACCATGGAACAGGTCGCTAAAGTGGTCGAGGATGTCTTCCGCGCGGAATCCGGACGTATCCTCGCTGCCCTCATCGCCGCCACGGGCGACTTCACGCTTGCCGAGGATGCCCTGCAGGATGCCTGCATTGCCGCTCTCCAGGTGTGGCCAGCCGACGGTATCCCGCGCAACCCCGCGGCCTGGCTCAACAGCGTGGGCCGACGCAAAGCCATCGATCGGCTCCGCCGCGATGCCACCCTGGCGCGCAAGGCGGAGAAACTGCAGGCCCTGGTCGCTATCGAACAAGCGGGAGGGAGCGAATCGGACGACGACGGCGCCCACTTCCCCGATACGCGGCTCAAGCTGCTCTTTACCTGTTGCCACCCCGCGCTCGGCCTGGAGGCACGGGTGGCGCTGACCCTTCGCACCCTGGGCGGTCTCTCCACCCCCGAGATCGCGGCTGCCTTCCTGGTGCCGGAGGCGACCATGGCCCAGCGGCTGGTTCGGGCGCAGCGCAAGATCCGTGATGCCGGTATTCCCTATCAGGTGCCGGCGCTTCCCCTGCTGGCCGAGCGGCTTGACGGAGTCCTTGCCGCCCTTTACCTCATCTTCAACGAGGGCTATGCCGCCACCGCCGGTGATGCGCTGATCCGCCGGGAACTGTGCGACGAGGCGATCCGACTGACCCGTGTGCTCGTGGACCTTCTGGCGCGAGAGTCCGATATTCCCGAGGATCCGGAGGCGCTTGGGCTGCTGGCGCTCATGCTGCTGCACCACGCGCGAGGGTCGGCGCGCGTGGACGGCGCAGGCGACGCCGTGCTGCTGGGCGACCAGGATCGCACCTTGTGGGATCGTGCCAAGATCGCCGAGGGCGTGGCCCTTCTGGATCGCGCGCTCACCCTGCGCCGCGCCGGACCCTATCAGATTCAGGCGGCGATTGCCGCGCTCCATGACGAGGCCGCGACAGCCGCCGAGACCGATTGGCCGCAGATTGCCACACTCTACAGCACCCTGGCGCGCTTGACGCCATCGCCGGTCATCGAGCTGAATCGGGCCGTGGCCGCCGCGATGGCGGATGGGCCGGAGCGCGGACTGGTCCTACTGGAACAGCCGAGGGTGGCCGAGCCGCTGGCCGAGTACTATCACTTCCACGCCGCTCGCGCCGATCTGCTCAGACGGGCCGGCCGGCGTGAGGCGGCCATGACGGCATACGTGCGGGCTTTGGAACTGTGTAGGAATACGGCGGAGCGACGGTTCTTACAGCGCAGGCTGGCCGAAGCGGCGGGCGCGCGGGACGCCTAATGCTTCGCGGCCACGAACTCCATGGCCTCCCGCGCCAGCGGCAGCCAGTCCTCACGAGTGGTAGATTGGAGGACAAGCCACTCCTTCATCAACCGTCCATCACGCCGTGGATCGAAGCGTTCGCCGTCGCCCGAGGCGACGAGCGCGTCCACTCGTTCCCGCCGAAGCTTCACCACCAGCTTTCCCCTATTCAGCATGGCGAAGATTTTGCCCTTTACCTTCAACTCGGTTGAGCCGAAACTCTTCCTGACCGGCGTGGCATCTTTCAGGTAGGTGACGTCAGGGAGACCACTCAGTGCCTCGACAAGCGCCGCGTATCGCTCTTCCGGGGTAAGCGTTGGCACGCTCATGCTTTAACATACCTCCTTGATTCGTGAAC
>JAICHN010000116.1 GCA_025924845.1 Chloroflexota bacterium
GACCGTGTCGTGGGTGGTGATCGGCAAATAGTGCGTGTCGGCCAGGTCGGCGATCTTCCGCGTTTCGGTCAGTCCACCCGTCCAGACGATATCGGGCATCACGATATCCACCGCCTTGCGTTCGATTAATTGGCGGAAGGCAAACCGCGTAAAGAGGCGCTCACTGGCGCAAATCGGCACTGCCGACTGCGCGGCGAGGCGCGCGTAGGCATCCAGATTATCGGGCGGCATGATTTCTTCCAGCCAGAGAATCTTGTAAGGCGCCAACGCCTCGGCGATGCGCAGCGAGGCAGGCAGATCCCAGCGGCAGTGCCCCTCGATCGCGATCTCCATCCGGTCGCCCACCGCCTGGCGAATCTGCTCGATGGGGTGCAAGCCCTCGCGCAGCGCCTCGGGCGAGAGATAGTGGGCGAGCGGCCCGGCCGACTGGATGCTTACCCGCTGACCGGGCGGCATATCGAGCGAGGCGGCGAGCCGGTCAAACGGCCATATCTTCATGGCGCGGATCCCGGAACGCAGCAAATCTTCGGCCAGGGCGCCCGCGTCGCGATTCCAGGCATCGTAGTCCTGATAGCGCCCCCAGCTGGAGCAAGTATTATAGATCATCACCCGATCATGCACGCGGCCACCGAGCAGGTCATAGATCGGCCGGCCGGTGTACTGGCCGACCAGGTCCCAGAGCGCGATATCGATCGCCGACATGGCGCGCATCTCGGTGCCGGCGAAGCCGAAGAAGTTTACCGTGGCGAACATGTTGGCCCAATGGCGTTCGATGTCGAAGGCCGAGCGGCCGATCAGCAGGGTGGCCAGCACGTCGTGAATGAGGGCGGACACGGCACGCGGCGCGTAATAGGTCTCACCGAGCCCCACCAGGCCGGCATCGGTGTGGATGCGAACCCAGAGCGTATGAGGATGCGCGTCGAGATATATGGTCTCCAGCTTGGTAATCTTCACTGTAGTCTCCCGCGAGCCAACTCGACCGGCACCCTAGATGGATGCATTGAACTGTATCTCAGGGTCCTGCCGAAGATCAACTGTTGACTGCATCCACAACAGGATGCATACTGGCCGGAGCAACCGTGCGTTCAGGGTGAATGCGGCGAGGGAAAACCGGACCAAGCGCGACATATTGTCACTGCCGGCCGCTTCCAAGCGGAAACCCAACCACACGGCTATTTGCCGAGCGTGAACGGGTGGGACGGAGCGGTTGACAGATGGACGAGCATGCCCCTACTATGTCTGTTAACAGTAAGCAATCTACCATCTTCTGAGAAGACGGAGTCGATGGATGGGGGTGACCCCGCCGGCCCGCTACGGCGTGGTCGGCTCCGTATTTTGTAAACATGCCGGCAGAGGAGGTGCGAACGCATCATAAGGACAGGTCAGGGATAGACCGCGGATCTTTTGGCATCAACTTTTGTGGTCGTATGACATGAAGGAGTACCATTGGTGGACTCGGAAACGAAAGACACGGAGTCTGGGTCTTCTCAGATTTCCCGGCGGGATGCGCTCAAGGCAGGCGCCATCGGCGCCGTAGGATTGGGCGCCGCCGCCGCGACCGGTAAGGCGGGTATTGCAAAGGCCGCCGAGCCGGCTATCGTCACGCGCGCCCCACAGACCATCAACCTGATGTCCTGGTTCCAGTTCGAGCCTGGCCGCAATACGGCCTGGTTCCAGTTGATCAAGGATTTCCACGCCTCGCAAAACGATTACCGGATCAAGTGGACCGGCTGGGGAGCCGAAAGCTTCACCTCGCATGTGCTGACCCAGCAGGCATCCGGGGGGATCAGCGCCGACGTGATCACCTTGATTCCCGACCTCGCCTATCGATTGGTGCAGGGTGGCGCCCTCGAGCCGATCGATGATATCGTCGCCAAGCTGACTATCGCGGGCAAGCCTGCCGTACCGACCCCGGCGCACAATTTCCTCCGCAAGGATGGTCATCTCTATGGCATCAGCACCGTGGAGGTGCCCTTCGCGGTCGTCTACAATAAGCAGCTCACCGACAAGGCCGGGATCACCAAGCTGGCCACCAATCCCGCCCAGTGGAAAACCCAACTGCACGCCTTGACGCACAAGCCCAATCAGTTCGGTATCTGGCAGCCGAATTCGCCCTCGGAGATTTTCGGGTGGTGGTTCCAGCTGCAAAATTACTGCCTGATGTACGACACGCTGTGGGCTACCGGCAAGAAATCGCTGGTCAACAGCCCCAAGATCGTCGCCGCGCTTGAGGTCTGGCTCGAGCAGTATAAGAACACCATGGCGGTTGGTGCCACCGATGCCGTGGCGAACAAGCTGTTCGGCAACGGGCAGATCGCCGAGACGCTGAACGTGTCGGCGGCAGTGAACATTTACAAGGCGAGCGCGCCGAAGATCTTTCCGCACATCCGCAGCGCGCCGCCGCCGTGGGCCAGCAAGAAGTCGCTCTCACGCTTGCATCCGCTCTCCATCGTCAAAGGCACCTCAAAGATGGACGGCGCCAAGGCATTCGCCCAGTTCATGTACGATCCGGTAAACAACGCCAAGTTGATGGAGTTGTGCCTGGACGTGGTGCCGACCTACACCCAGAGCCTCGCGGTCCCCGGGGTCAAGCAGTTCCTGGCCTCTCAGTTCTGGGCCAAGGGCTATCAGGAGATCGTGCATGTGCCGTTCCCGACCTGCGAAGGCGACTTCATCGCCCACGACACGGAGTTCGGTAATATCGTCACGCAGAACTTCGAGCAAGCCCTGTTTGGGAACGTGACGGTGCAGGCGGCCATGGACGCCGCGCAGCAGCAGATCGAGGATGCGTCCAGCCGCTGGTTTAGGTAGACTTCGCCGGCACGATCCTGGGCGAATGGTTGTCGGGCCATGGATGCCGGCCCGGCAACCATTCGCTTTCCCCGGCCTGGATGGGCAAATTTGCCCATCCAGGCCGGGGACTGTGGCCGGCTTGATCTCCTTGCGGGTGACCCGCAGTTTAGAGTACCGTACGTTACCGGCAGGGATCAGGTGACCTTGGCGCGGATTCCCGATCCGATCGCACAGTGATTTGCCGGAACAAAAACAGCATTGACAGCAGACATAAGGCGAGCGGTTCGCCCGAATAAGTCGAGATCTGGTGGTTCATGACTACAGCCGGCAAGGCGGAGGTACGTGGCAACGTTAGATGAGCCGGGGACGCGGTCCCAAGGCGCCTCGGATCGGAGACCCTTGACCGCGCTACTTTCCCGCAAGCACTTGCCCTACCTCCTCGCTCTCCCGATCGTGATCTATGAGGGAATCTTCGTCCTCTATCCAATGGCGGTTGGGGTCCAATACAGCCTGAGCGATATTGAGGCGGGATCCACGGCCTCGAACTGGGTCGGCTTCGCCAACTATCAGCGCATGTTCACCGACAGCACGTTCTGGCAATCGGCGAAAGTCACGGTGGAATACTCGCTGGCCGTGATCGTGATCGCGCTTGCCGTGGCGCTGGGTACAGCCCTCCTGATGAATCGAACCTTCAAGGGGCGAGGCATTTTCCGCGCCCTGCTTACCACGCCCTGGGCCTTCCCGGATATACCGACCACTATCATCTTTGTGTGGATGGCCAGCCCGATCTACGGCGTGCTGGGTGAGATGGCGCGCTGGCTGCCGTGGGTACACAACAATCCGCGATGGCTGCTGGACCCACATCTTGCCCTGGCGACCATTGTGTTGATCTCCGTATGGAAGGGCTTTCCCTTCTACTCGCTGGTCATTCTGGCCGCCTTGCAGGGCGTTCCCCATGAACTGTATGAGGCGGCTACCGTAGACGGGGCCAATGCGCCCACCCGATTCCGCTATGTCACGCTGCCGGCCATCAAGCCTACCCTGATGCTGCTCGCGCTTTTGGCCTTCATCTTTTCCTATCAACAGTACACGCTGATCTGGCAAACCACCGGCCCCGGCCCGCTGCAAACTACCCAGACCTTATCCATCCTGATCTATAATGAGGCTTTTCAGTTTTACGACACGGCCTATGCCTCGACGATTGGCGTGGCCGGCTTCGTATTGTCTATTATCGCCGCCCTGGGATTCGTCTTTCTGGAACGGCAGGCCAGAGCCGCGGAGGAACGGTAATGGCAAGCAGGCCGCTCGACCTGGCGCCCGCGCCGTCGGGGTTCCGCTTCAAGGGGAGCAAAGCCATACGGATCGCGGTTCTGGTGATCGTCTGCGCGATCATCATGTTTCCGATCTACTGGATGGTGCTGAGCACCGTCCAGCCATACAAGTATTCGCTCGTCTATTCGCCGAGTCTGTTCTTCAAAGGCTTCGACCTATCGCCGTTCCACGCCGTGTTCCTCAACTATGACATGGGCCTATGGTTGTGGAACTCCACCCAACTGGCAGTGATGGTCACCGTCATCTGCCTGCTGCTGAGCTTGCTGGGCGCCTACGCGCTCTCGAAGATGAAGTGGAAAGTGAAGCCGGCCTTCGGCTTTTTCATCTTGTTGACGCAAATGATGCCCGGCGCCATCATCATCGTGCCGATCTTGAGGATTTATCGGAATCTGAACATGATCAACAGCCTGCCGGCGCTGGCTTTTGTCCAGGCCGCCTTCGCGCTGCCAATCTGTATCTGGATCCTGAAGAACGTCTTCGATTCGGTACCCGATGAAGTCATGGAAGCCGCGTTGACCGAGGGTTGCGGCGAGATCGGTGTGCTCTGGCGAATGATGCTGCCGATGTCCGTACCCGGCCTGGTGGCGGTGTGCGTGGTCGGATTCTTCTTCAGTTGGAATGAATACCTGTTCGCCTCGACCTTTATTTCACCCGATTCCGGCTTGCTGCCCGGATCGGTGGGCCTCACCACCATGATCGGTCAGTTCGATACGCCCATCCAGTTGCTGCTCGCGGCGGGGCTGATCTTCTCGCTGCCGCCGGTGATCTTCTATATCCTGATCCAACGCTACATGATCTCCGGCCTCACCGCCGGCGCGGTCAAGGGATAGACCGTTCCACTAGCGGATCACGGCCTCCGAGCCCCCGGCACGGATCGAGCGGAGGGCGACATAGACCAGGCTCTCACCACTGGTGAGATGGTCCCAAAGGATGTCCTCGGCGGCCGCCGAATCGTGCGCCGCCAGGGCGCCGATGATCCGGCGGTGACCATCTACCGCGCCCGGTAAGTCGATGTCCATCATGGCCGCCTCGGAAATGCTCAGGATCGTTTCGATCAGCGGCGCCACCGGTTCCCAGGCGTTGACCAGGGCACGGCTACCGGAAAGCGTCATAAGTCGGCGATGGAAGGAGATGTCACAGGAAGCAAAGAGGTGCGGTTGCTCGTTGCCCGCCGCGACATCCATCTCAATCACCAACGCTTCAAGCTCGGCGGCGGCCTCGTCGCCGATCAGCAGGGCGGTGCGGCGAATGGCCGCCAACTCCAACATCAGCCGGCAATCATAAACGTCGCTGATGTCCTGCTCGGTTATCCCCAGTACGAAGGCGCCGCGCCGCGGCTCGATGCGCACCAATCCTTCCCGTTCAAGCTGGACGATCGCCTCGCGAATGGGCAGCCGACTGACCCCGAAGCGCTGGGCCAGCACCGGTTCTTTCAGATGCGATCCCGGCTCCAATTCCCCTACGATGATCGCGCGGCGTAACGCCGCCACCACCCGTTCCCACAACGCTTCCGACTGTACGATCTCGATGCGCTGTATTGCCATCTTTTCCTCGTCGACAACTTCGTTTTTTTTCTGGCCGGTCAGTCACGCCCCGGTACGATCCAGAGCTCGCGGAGCGCTCGCAACCCATGGCGATCGTGCCAGTGCGGTAGCGGATTCTCCAGCCGGCTCCCCGCTAATCGGTCGAGCACCGCGGTGAGGGCGTAGCGCGCCTCCAGGCGCGCGAGCGGCGCCCCAAGGCAGAAATGCGCGCCCCAACCAAACGCCAGTTCCTTATTGGGCGCGCGGTCGATATGCAGCGTGTGCGGGTCATCGAAGACCGCGGGATCCCGGTTCGCGGCGGCGACGCACAACACCAGGGAATCCCCGCGACGAATCCGGTGTCCCGCGAGGTCAAAGTCCTCGCTTGCCACGCGCGAAATGAGCGGAATCGGCGCCTCGAAGCGGAGGAACTCATCCACCGCCGTCGGCATGAGCGCGGGATCTTCACGCAGGCGGGCCAGCGCCTCCGGATGCTGGAGCAGCAGCAGGGTGGAAGAACTGATCAAGCTGGTCGTGGTGTCGTGCCCGGCCGAAAACAGGAAGACGCAGATACCGAGAATCTCGGGGACGGACATGCCGATCGCGTCGCTGATCGTGGTGGCGATTTGGCTGACCACGTCATCCTGGGGATCGCGTCTTCGGCGCTCGACCAGGGCGGCGAAGTAGGTCGTCAACTCCTCGACACCGGCATGGGCGCGTTCGGCGGCGGCCACCACGCCGGGCCCCGCCTCGGCCACGTAATCGGAGATATTGACCACTGCTTGCCGGAAGCCCTGGCGATCCTCGGGCGGGATGCCCAGGATATCGCAGATCACCGTGAGGGGAAGAGGATGGGCGAGGTCGGCTACCAGGTCAGCCCGAGGGGTAGGCAGTTGCTCGACCAGCGCGTAGGCCGTGCCGCGTATCCGATCCTCGAGCCTCTGGGCCAGCTTCGGGGTGAAGATGCGGGCCAGTAACCGACGAATCTCCGTATGGCGCGGCGGATCCATGAAGCCGAGCCAGTTCGCGACATGCTCGCCCAGGGCATGCAGCCGGGTTTGCATGTCCACCGGCAGCTTCCGCATATTGACCGAAGCGCGATCGGAGGAAAACCGGGGATCGAGCAACCCGTTGACCACATCGGCGTGCCCGCAGATAAACCAGCCGTCGAGTAGCTCGCTCCAGTGAATGGGCTGCTTCTCTTGTATCCTGGCGAGCAAGGGATACGGATCGCCAAGCCGCCCTTCGCAGTAGGCCCGATACGCCTCCGACCATCGCGTATCGAGTTCAATAGCCGCCGTTGCCATACTACTACCCCCAAACATCGTCGCGAAACCTGCCACTGCCAGGCTTGAGTGGGACCGGCGGTCTGGGCACGGTGAGTTTCGCGCCAATCGCCCGTACTCCTCGGCATGCGCCGCCGGCCTCAGGGCATGGGGAGTGGGGTTCACGACAACCACCGATGAGGTGTGTAGAGTATGGCACGCCGCCGGTTTGATTGTCAACAGTATATATTCCGTAACTAAAGTCGCGGTGCGTGCGGACTCTATGCATCTAGCGGGCGGCGGGCTGCATGGCATCCAGTTCGGCCTGGTCCTCGGCGCTCAGCGCCAGCGATGCCGCCGCGACATTATCCTTCACCCCGTCCACGCGGGTGCTGCACGGTATGGGAACGAACAACGGCGACTTGGCCAGCAGCCAGGCCAGCACCACTTGATAGGGCGTGGCGTTATGCCGCCTCGCCACCGCGCGCAGGGCCGAGATATCGCCCAACCCCTTGGCGCGACTGCTGCCGCCAAACGGCGAGTAGGGCAGATAGGCGATACCGTGTGCCGCGCATGCCTGGAGCACGCCGTTGTGCTCATCACCCCGCTCCCAGGGATTGAACTGGTTCTGGACGCTCACCACCTCGACCAGTCGCCGGGCCTCGGCGATTTGCGCGGCGGATACGTTGGAGAGGCCCACCATGCGGACCTTGCCCTCCCGTTGTAAATCGGCGATCGCCCCCACCGATTCCGCGAACGGCACCTTGGGATCGGGCCGGTGGAACTGATAGAGCCCGATGGCCTCCACGCCCAGGGCCTTGAGACTTGCCTCGCACGCCGCCCGCAAATGGGCCGGCGTACCATCGACCGCCCAGCTGCCGCCCGGCCGGATGTGACCGCCCTTGGTGGCGACCAGAATCTGGTCATACGATACCCCAGCCTCACGCAACGCCTCGGCAATCAGGCGTTCATTGTGGCCTACCTCACGATCGTTCAGACAATAGGCGTCCGCCGTATCGATGAAGGTCACACCCAGGTCCAACACGACGCGCAAGGTCGCCAGGGCCTGGGCCTCGGACGGGCGGCCGTGGACGGAAAGATACATTCCGCCATAGCCAAGAGCACTGACCCGCCGATTGCCGATAGTTCGCTGATCCATGCCGTAGGTTCCTTTCGATCCGAAGGCTCAATGAGGAGGAGCTGATTGCCACATCTGTAAGTATGCCAGGGACGGCATTGTCATGCGTCCCGTGCGCATACCTACCGCTGTGGCGGCCGTTCCTATCGACCACAAGGTTGACCCGGTTGGCGAAATCGTCTGGGAGCGCGAGACACCCACAAGTGGGTCCCCGGCTCGTCCCCGCCGCGGCCAGTAACGAGGACGAGCAAAGATGCTCGCGCCCCCAGCAGGCTCGTGGCAAAGGCAAGACTCCAATTCGTCAACAGCACCTAATTTCAGGCGCGCCCCATTACGGCGATCCGACGAATCCACGCGGAGCGAGATTCGCGTACTAAAGAGCAGACCCGCTCGGTGCTGCGCACGCGGCGCGGGGGCGGAGTTCCGGAGGGATCGTTACGATGCTGCTGCTCATGGTCTATGCTTTCCTGGCCGGAATGGCAACCGTGCTCTCTCCCTGCATCCTGCCCGTGCTGCCGATCGTGCTGTCTTCCTCGCTCGGCGGGGATCGCCGGCGCCCTCTGGGCGTGGTCGCCGGACTGATCGTCAGTTTCGCCGTCGCCACGCTGGCAGTCTCTTCCGTGGTCGCCGCTTTGCATGTTCCGGCCGACGCGCTGAGGAATGTGGGGATCGCGATCGTTGCCCTGGCCGGCATCGTGCTGCTCCTGCCGGAGCTGTCGTATCGCCTGGAGGCGGTACTCGGCAGGGTGGCGAGACTGCGTGAGCGCCCGCCGGGAGAGCCGCGGCGGGGCGCGGCGGGCGGGTTCTTGGTGGGGATCGGACTTGGCCTGGTCTGGACGCCCTGCGCGGGGCCGATCCTGGCCACGGTGTTGGTCCTGGCGGCGACGAACCAGGTCTCCGCCGGAGCGGGCCTGGTGACCTTGGCCTACGCGATCGGCGCCGCGATCCCGATGCTGGGCATTGCCTATGGCGGCCAGGCAGTGCTCGAACGGGCGCGCGCATTGGCCGGGCGGGCCGGCGCTGTCCAGAGAGTCTTCGGGGTGATTATGATCGTGACCGCCCTGGCCATGGTCAGTGGAGTGGATCGTGATTTCCAGGTCTGGGCGACCGGGAACTTTCCGGGCGGCTGGAATACGCCGTTCAGCAAGGTCGAGGACAGCGGACCGGTTCGCCAGGCGTTGGCCGGCCTGCGGCCCGCCGCGTCCACTCGGCCCGCCGGCGCCGTGGAAAAGGTTTCGGCGGCCGATGTCGCGCTGGGCATGCAGGATCTCGGCCCTGCTCCCAACTTCACCGGGATCACGCGCTGGTTCAACACGTCGGAACCGTTGACCATGGCCGGGTTGCGGGGCAAGGTAGTGCTGGTCGATTTCTGGACCTATTCCTGCATCAATTGTCTGCGCACCCTGCCTCATCTGGAGGATTGGTATGCCCGGTATCATAGTGCCGGCCTGGAGGTGGTCGGCGTGCATAGCCCCGAGTTCGCCTTCGAGGGCATCCCAGCCAACGTGGCGGCGGCTATACGCCAATGGGGCATTCCGTACCCCGTGGCGCTCGATCCGGCGTATGCCACCTGGAACGCCTATCAAAACGAATACTGGCCCGCCGAGTATCTGATCGATGCCCAGGGCCACGTTCGCTATACCAGCTTTGGCGAGGGCGACTACGACAAGACGGAGCGCGCGATCCGCCAACTGCTGGCCGATGCCGATCACCCGGTGAAGGTGGCGATCGGCCATGTGGCGGACACGACACCTACCTATCAGATGACGCCCGAGACCTATGTGGGCAGCGAACGGATGAGCAATTTCGCGTCGCCACAGACGGTAGTGCCAGGGCAGGCGCAGGACTTCACTACCCCGGCCGCCTTGCCGAGCGACCAGTTCGCCCTGGCGGGCCGCTGGCAAGTGAACGCACAGGAGGCAACGGCGCTGCGCGCGGGTGATAGCCTCGACTTCACGGTAACCGCCGACAAGGTATTCGTCATTTTCGCCCCGCCCGGCCCCCAGGCGAAGGTGAGGGTTTATCTGGACGGGGCGCCCGTGACGGCGGGGAGCAAGGCTGGGGCGGATGTCCACGGAGGCGAGGTCAGGGTGGGGATGGACAACCTTTACAATGTGATTGATCTGCACGGACCGGTCGAAACGCACCGCTTGCGCCTGGTGTTTGAGACACCTGGTACGCAGGTGTATTCATTCACCTTTGGTTAAGGGAACGCGGCATGAAACATCTCGGCATGAGACAATAGACGTGGCAATACCAAAAAGGAGAACGATCATGGCATTGGCAACATTTGGGGCGGGCTGCTTTTGGGGCGTGGAAGCGGCATTCCGCCAGGTAAAGGGCGTGAAGTCCACACGGGTGGGCTATATGGGCGGTACGCTGGAGAATCCTACCTATAGGGATGTCTGCGGCCACCAGACCGGGCACGCGGAAGTGGTCGAGGTCTCCTACGATCCGGACCAGGTAAGCTACGACGATCTGCTGCGGGTCTTCTGGGAGAACCACAACCCAACCCAACTTAACCGCCAGGGACCGGACGTGGGCACCCAATACCGTTCGGCTATCTTCTTCCACGACGCCGAGCAGGAAGCGGCGGCGCGCGCCTCCAAAGAGGAGTTGGCGAGGTCCGGTCGCTTCACGCGGCCGATTGTGACCGAGATCACGCCCGCTCCCACCTTTTACGAGGCGGAGGATTACCACCAGCAGTACCTCGAAAAGCGCGGCCTGGCCAGCTGCCACATCTAGTCCCGCCTAAGGAACCGATGCTTTAGCACCAATCCCCCGGCCGGTTGGCCGGGGGATTGGTCTGGTCGGCGCGCCTGGTCCCACTGCTGCCGCCCCTACCTGGCCTATACATTTCTCGATGAACCCTATCGACTTACCCGACACCTTGGGGCTTTTGTTGTCTAACCGACGGGGCGGCTGCTTTGTTGGTTGCCAAGGAGTTGCAGGTACAGTAGCATAGTAAGCGACATCTGATGTGTAATGAACAGGCGTCGGGCTCGTTCATCTTCCCCTTTTGACAGATGTTCCGGCCAAAATGCAGATCAAGGAGATCGCCATGGCTATCGATATTTCGGCAAAAACTGAGTTGGCTACCTGGACCATCGACCCCCTCCATTCCACAGCGGAGTTCAGCGTCAAGCATATGATGATTTCGACCGTCAAGGGGCGATTCGGCGTTCTGAGCGGAGCGCTCCAGTACGACGGCGAGGACCTGACCACGGCAAGCGTGGAGGCAACCATTGACGTGGCGTCGGTGAGCACCGATCAGGCGCAGCGTGATGCCCACCTGCGGTCGGCGGACTTTTTCCATGTCGAGGAACACCCCAACATCACTTTTCGGAGCACCGGCGTGGAGCATGTCGACGAGGACGAGTACCGAGTACGCGGTGATTTGACCATTCACGGCGTGACGCGCGCGATCACCCTCAACACCACCTACGAGGGCCAGATCACCGATCCTTACGGCAATAGGCGGGCCGGGTTCGCCGCCGAAACGACCCTTTCGCGGAAGGATTATGGGCTGACCTATAACTCGGCGTTAGAGGCGGGCGGCGTCGTGATCGGCGACAAGATCAAGATTGCCATTCATCTGGAGGCGATTCGCCAGGGCTGACCCTGACCCAGACGATCGAAAGGGGCGGATAGAGCTTGATGCTTTATCCGCCCCTTTTTGCTCCCCACATCCGCTTTGGGACACAGAGCCGGCCGGCATGTTCCGGTGGATCGGCGGGGCAGGGCGTACCTGGAAATTGCTACTGGTGGCGAAATCCTCTGGGAGCGGGCGCCAGATTGGAGGGCCCCGCGCACAGTGCCAAAAATACCGTGAAGATTAGGGCGCCGCCCGGGAAAGGGCGGAGAAAGCGGGGGTGGTGGAGCTTTTGCGACGGTGGAGGA
>JAICHN010000117.1 GCA_025924845.1 Chloroflexota bacterium
CAAACCGGCTGCGGCACTGGTCGATCGCCGCCGTCGTTGGGGCGGTTGGTTTCCGGGGCGTCGCCATGCCACACCTCCCGCAGGAACAGCCTGACGCACAATTCCTCACTTTTAGCTTACCCTTAACCTGACCAACCAGCGCCTAGTCTGATCAAGTTCCGCGATTTCACCCAGTACGGCCGCGGTGGCCGTGCGGTCGCCCAGCGCGCGGACGAGGAGGACTTGCTGATCCAGTAGCGCATGAGCGGTGAGGTCATCACCACGGGCGCGGGCGACCTCCGTCAGATCTTCCAGGGCCAGCAGCGCGTACCAGCGGTCGCCTCGGTTGCGGGCCAAACCAAGGCCATGACTGATCTGCGCCTCGGCAGTGTCCAGGTCGCCTTCCCAAAGGCCAGGAACCGCTCTCGCTCCGGCGTGGCCGGCCCAAGCGCGCCGGTGAGGCACCTCGCCGTATCTTGGTGCTGCCGTGCCGTGCTATGCTCCAGCGCCTGAATGGCGCGTGCTCACTCCCGCGCGCTCGGCCAACCGCTCCTGGGTCGGGCCGCGGGCCAGCCGATACTGCTTTAGCAGTTCGCCGAAGGAAGGGACGCTCTCCGCGGCCATGGCCGTTTCCGATCACCTATCCCAGCCATGCACAACGATCAACTGCCGGAGTCGTCTGATGTCGCCATCATAGCATGATGTGGAACTCCGCTTCGGTATCCGCTTAAGTAGGTGGACTGAGGCGTACTATTTAGCGCGCCTCGGCGAGCAGCACCCTCGATGTGGGACCCCACGGCAGTCGGCACAGGACGCGGTCCAGAGGGTAGAGTGTGGCGCCCGCCATGGCGCCGAAGCGCTCGTTTCGGGCAAAGCGTCGCAGGTGCGCCCAGTACCAATTGAGGGCGAGGCTGAGCAGGGCGGGCTGTGTTTCGATGGGGCTGGTCAACAGCCAGAGCGCCGGGTGAATCGCCCGTATATGCCAACCGCCCTGGGCCAGCAGCGGGCGGACCATGGTAATCGGGCGGGCGCGCGAACTCGGACCCGCCTCAAAGGGGGCGAGCGGTCCACTGCTCAGCGGTTCCAGCAGCACCAGTTGAGTACCGGGACGCGCCGCGTGTCGCATCTTCGCCAGGGCCGCGGCATAGAGGTCGTTATCCGTAATGTGCAGCAGCACGTCGACGGCGCTGATCACATCGTACGGACCGCCGGGCGGCACCGCCGCTGAAATATCGCCCTGGTAGAAGCGGTCACCTGGGAACCTGGCCGTAAGGTGGTCAACGCTTGCCGCCGTCAGATCAAAGCCCGCGACCGATGCGGCGCACAGTCGATGCCACACCGCGACCCAGTAACCCGTGCCGGGTCCTACATCAAGCACTTGCTTGCCTGCCACGCTGGGCATGACGCGACGGATTGCCGCCTCGCGGGCCCGGTACTGCCATCGCAGGAAGCCGGTGGAAAGATCCGGCCAGCTCGCTCCTTGCAGATCAAAAGAGGTGCTGAGCAGTGACTCCCAATAGGAATCGGCGTCGTAATGCTGCGTTCCGGCCATACTTCCCTTATTCTCTCGACGTCGCGATTACATAGGTGGCGCGGGCTTGCGCGCCACGAGATAGTAGGTCTGGCCCCGTAGGCCGAGCCGGCGGATGAGCAGGTCATCGGCGGCTCGTAAGCGCCGTGCCAGGGCGGCCTCGCGGCGCCGTGAGCCGAGGCGGAGGTGACCGCTCACGATGTCCGCGAATGCGAGATAGGTTCGGTACGATTCGACCTTATAGAGTCCGCGGATCACCGAGATCGCCTCGGAGCCGCTCACATCCTCGAATGGGGAGTGGGCGGGGAGCGTAAAGGCGGCCGGCGCCGGGTGTTGGGGGAGGAAGCGTCGATAGACTCGTGCCATCACGCGGTTGAATACGTGCAGGGGTTTGCGGTGGTAGGGAATCTCCGTGGGAAGGATGAGGAGGAGCGCATAGCGGAGCAGTAGGCCGGGTCTGGATGGCTCCATGTGATCCAGACAGATCAGAGTGCCGCCCGGCTTGAGCGTTCGGTATACCTCACGCAGCAGGTGCTTCAGGTCAAGCACATGGTGGAGGGCCGCGTTCGCCAGCACCACGTCATAGTGCTCCGCCTCGAGCTCGATGCGGTTCAGGTCCCCGGTGGCGAGTTGTACGCTCCCCGGCCAGTGCTCCTGAGCGGCGCGCTTGGCGGCGGTATGTCGGCCGCGCTCGATCAGGCCCGGGGACAGATCAATGCCGGTACAGTGGCAGCCGCGTCCAGCCAGGAGCATGGAGATACCGCCGCTGCCGCAGGCCAGTTCCAGCACCCGTGGGCCACGCTTTACGGTCAGGTCGAGTGCCCGATCGACGAGATCGCCCGTGGTGGCGCCGGCCAGTGCCGAGTCTCGCCAGGCCGCCACACTGACGTCTACCGCGCCGCTCGCTACATCCTCCCAGAATGCCGCTTCCTGCCGCACTGCCGCGAGATAGGCCGGACTACCGATTTCTCGAATCGAGCCGGCGGCGTTATCACTCATCATTGCTCCTGACTTCCGGCTCGCACGGCGGCGTACGTACACTGAGGCGGGACACGAGCAAATGGTACCTTACCGCGACGCCTCGTGCGTGATCGGCGCTGCATGCCGTGCAGCAGGTCTGAAGGATAAGAAGTTCTCAGGGCCGCTATAGTGTATGGGGCGTCTTACCAAGCCGAGAATGGGTAGTGAACAACGGCGAGAAAGGAACCTTCATGGCGATTGCTCTTGGCATGCGAATAACGGGCAAGTTTCGCGGCACCTCCATTGCTGATACGGCAGCGTTTGCTCGGCAAGCAGGGCTCGATGCGCTCGATTTGCCGGCTGACTTCTCGGCCGGCGCGGCTGCCTGCAAGGCAAGCGGGCTCCGCATTGGTACGGTCGACGGGGCGACGGCCGGGGAACTGATCAGCGCGAACGACGCCGAGCGTGAACGGGCAGTCGGGGCATTGTGCGATCAGATTGCCTCCCTTGATAACCGCGAGATTCGAGTACTGTTCCTCTGCATGGTGCCGAAGGACAACGGTCAGACTATCGCGCGCTCCCTGGAATTATTCAAGGACAGCTTCCCGACCGTCGCGCGCGCCTCCGAGGCGGCTGGGGTGCGCATTGCCTTCGAAGGCTGGCCGGGGCCCGATCCCTATTTGCACACCCTTGGCTATACGCCGGAGGTTTGGCGCGCCATGTTTTCCGCCGTGCCCTCTCCAGCGCTTGGCCTCTGCTACGACCCATCGCACCTGATTCGCCTCGGCATCGACTACCTGCGCGTTCTGGAGGAGTTCGGCAATCGGATCCATCACTGCCACGGTAAGGACACGGCACTGCTTCCCGAGCCGCGCTACCTCTATGGCCACATGCCCCCGGCCCTGCGAAGGCCACCCGCCTATTCCGGGGGCGCCTGGCGCTATTGCGTGCCCGGCGCGGGGGTGGCGGATTGGGCGGCGATCGCGGAGCGGTTGGAGCGCCTGGAGTACACGGGGTGCGTCAGCATCGAACTCGAAGATGTACGCTACACCGGTTCGATAGAAGATGAACAGCGGGGCGTCCTCAAGGCCCTGGCCCACCTCGCCGCGCACTTCCGTTAAATGTTCCGGCGACCCACACTCTGATCGTTGAACCTCGTATAAGCTGCTTTTGAGGAAGGAAGGGTTAACTATGATCCGCGTGGGAATGATTGGTTGTGGCGGCATCGCCCGTACGCATCTATCGGGCTTCGCCGCTCTCGGCGATCGGGCGCGCGTCACCGCCGTCTGTGATGTGGATAGTGAGCGAGCCGCCGCCGCCGTCCCGGCGAGCGGCGCCCATGTATATGCGACCTACGAAGAGTTACTTGGTGATTCCGAGGTAGACGCGGTAGATATTTGCCTGCCGCATCACCTGCACGCTCCGGCAATCGTCGCCGCCGCCAAGGCGGGAAAGCATGTGCTGTGCGAAAAGCCGCTCTGTACCACCCGGGAGGAGGCCGCGGCAGTACGCGCGGCGGTCAGGGCGGCCGGTATTACCCTGATGTGCGCGCACAATCAACTCTTCGAGCCGGCGATTGAGCCTGCGCGCGATCTCTTGCGGCGGGGCGCGCTTGGCACAGTGTATATGGCGCGAACCAGCGACTGCTTTCAGGCCGATCGCACGGCGGAGCAATGGGGCTGGCGGCGCGATCTGCAAACCATGGGCGGCGGTGAGTTGATCGATACGGGCTATCACCCTACATATACCCTGATCTACCTGATGGGCCTGGCCGGCCAGCGGCCGGTCGAAGTCACGTCCTTGCTCGGTCGGCACCGTCAGGTGGTGCTGGAGGGGGAGGATACCGCCCATGTACTGGTGCGCTTTTCCGATGGGGCGATCGGCCAGATCCTGACGAGTTGGGCCTTCCAATTGCCTCATGGCTCTTACAGCTTCCATCTGGTTGGGGAGCGTGGTCAGCTCTTTGGGCGGAAGAATACGCTCCATTTCCAGCCTCGTGAGGGCGAGCCGCAAACCTTCGTCGGTCCGGAGGTCAACAGCTACCACGTGCAACTGCCGCATTTCATCGACAGTATCGAGCAGGGCAGCAGACCGGTGCATAACGAGGAGGACGGCATTGATGTGCTGAACCTGATCCTCGCCGCCTACGAAAGCGATGCAGCGAAGCGCACCGTGGCCTTTGGCAGCTGAGCCGGCTTCATTGCCATGCTCAGTGTTCCGGTCGCGGCCCTGAAGAGCGGGCAAAGTCTGGGCCGGTGAGCTATCACCTCTTGCAGGCCCGTCCATCGTTGGCGGGCCTGCAAGAGGTGAGAACCAAGGTAGGTTAACGTGCAGGCCCACATAGTCCTTGCCGATGCCCAGGCATGGGGTTAGCGAAAGCCGGCAAAGGCGTACCATGGAGACAGGAGGACGATAGTCAATGGCTGAGACCGCTCCGCACGATGTAAGTTCATATATTCGCGAACTGTTCCTGGCGCCTGACAACATTCTGGAGACGGCCCTGACGCGAGCACGCGACGCGGGACTTCCCTCCATCCAGGTGCCCGCCGAGGTCGGCCGATTCTTGACCATTCTCGCTCGTTCCGTGCATGCCGGCCGTATCCTGGAAATCGGCGCCCTAGGCGGATACAGCGGCATCCATCTGGCGCGCGCCTTGCCCGATGGCGGGAGGTTAATCTCCCTTGAAGCAAGCTCGCGGCACGCGGAGATTGCCCGAGCGAACCTGGCAGAGGCCGGATTGCAGGATCGGGCCGAAGTGCGAGTCGGCAAGGCGATCGATCTGCTCCCTGCCCTCGCCGACGACGTGCCCTTCGACCTCGCATTCATCGATGCCGACAAGCCGTCCTATCCGCAGTACCTTGAGTGGTGTCTCCGCCTGGTCCGGCCGGGCGGCCTGATCATCGCGGACAACGCGCTGTCTCAGGGTCGGGTGGCGGATCCTGGAAATACGGACGAGGGAGTCCGGGCGATCGATGCCACGAACCGAGCCGCGGCGGCCAATCCGCGATTGGATGCGATTATCGTACCCAACCGGGACGGCCAGGATGGTTTGCTCATAGCTTATGTACGGGAGGCCATTGCATAGGCGCCGGTGAGGTGCCTGGCTCGTACGCGCATCTCGATGTCGCTAACCTCGTCGAGGTCGGCGGTGCGGGCCAGGCTGGTGGTAGGGTGAAATGTCGTTCGGGCTCTGCTCAGCGTAACGCCACCTGTGGATCGCGCTCGCGCGGCAGGCTGAACCAGGCGTCAGCGCACGCGGCCAACTCTTCCTCATCCAGGCTGACCGTGGTGGCGACCAGACTTTCTCGCAACTGTTCCGGTCGGCTCGCGCCGACGATGGCGCTGGTGATGCCGGGCTGCGCCAACACCCAGGCCAGGGCGACATGGACCAGCGACTTGCCGCGACCTTCCACAAACGAGGCAAGGCGTTCCACTACCTCAAAGATTTCATCGTTCCAGTAGCGCTTACGATACAGCTCGCCCGCCCGATTCAGGGTAAACCGTGTACCTTCTTGGGCGGCGCGAGTCCCCCGGTAGCGTCCGGTCAACACTCCACCGGCCAGGGGATTGTAGGCGATTATGCCGACCCCATGGGCCTGGCAAAGCGGCACGATCTCGTCCTCGATCATGCGGAACGCGAGGTTATAGCGCGGCTGATCACAGTCAAATCGAGCCAGATCATGGGCAGCGCTGGTCCAGAGCGCATCGGCCAGACGCCAGGCTGGGAAGTTCGAGCAGCCGATATAACGCACCTTCCCGCTCTGAACCAGGGTGTCCAGCGCGCGTAGGGTTTCCTCAATCGGCGTCTCCGGATCGGGGCCGTGGAGTTGGTAGAGATCGATGTAGTCGGTACCGAGGCGGCGAAGGCTTGCCTCACAGGCGGCGATCACGTGGCGGCGGGAGAGTCCCTCGTCATTAGGGTGCGGACCCATCCGACCCCGGCACTTAGTGGCCAGGACGATGCGTTCGCGGGCGCTCCGTTCGCGGAGCCAGGCACCGACGATCTCTTCCGTGCGACCGACCATACTCAAATCGCCACCCAGCGGATAGACATCGGCGGCATCGAAGAAGTTTACTCCAGCCTGATCGGCCACATCCATAATGGCGAACGAGGTATCGGCGTCCGCTTGATTGCCGAACGTCATGGTGCCCAGGCAGATTTCGCTGACCTTGAGGCCGGTTCGACCCAGAGAGTTAATCTTCATACTTTCTCCAACTGTGTCGGTTGCGACAGATACTGCTCGTAGGGCTAGTACAACTTGGGGTACGTTTCCTCCCGCCCGTAGGGGCACTCCGCATAGGTGCTATTGCCGGCTCGAACCAGGCACCCACGAGGGGTGCCCCTACGGCACCTAACGGGACCGTCAAGCTGAACTGGGTAGGTAATGGGCGAATGATGCTCCTTTTTCCTGGTCCTCGCCCCATGCGGAGTGATCTACCCTGACAGTCTACCGCGTAATGTGCGAGGCGCGGTTTGCACAGGGCATAGCCCATCGCATGCTCGTCCTGGTACCCTGAACGGCGGCTCGGGAAAACGCATCACACTGCCATGCTACTGGGCGCGACTTCAGGCAAAGGACGAGGCAATGATCCCAATTGTCGAGGGAACCCTCTTGTGGGAACCATCGGAAGCGCTGAGGGCTGGCTGCGCTCTCACCCGTTATGCACGCGGGCTGGAGGAGCGGTACCAAACATCCTTCACCACCTACGACGCGCTGTGGCGGTGGTCGATCGAGCACCTCAATACCTTTTGGCAATCGATCGCCGAGTTTTTCGTGGTTGGTCTCGCGGTTCCGCCTGACACTCCCGTGGTCCAGGGCGACATGCCGGAGGCGCGATGGTTCTCCGGCGCCACGATCAACTACGCGGAACAGGTGTTTCGCCATGCCTCGACGGCGTACCCGGCGTTGGTGTTCAAGGCCGAGGGAAAGCCGCGCCGCAACGTGTCGTGGGGGGAACTCGAGCAATCGGTTGGCACGTTGGCGGCGGCGCTCCGTGACCGAGGAGTGCGGGCGGGCGATCGGGTGGCGGCCTACCTTCCGAACATGCCCGAAGCAGTGGTTGCCTTTCTGGCCTGCGCGACGATAGGCGCCGTATGGTCAAGCTGCTCACCCGATATGGGCGCGGCCGGGGTGGTCGATCGCTTCGTGCAGATCGATCCAAAGCTCTTGTTCGTGGTAGACGGCTACCGTTATGGCGGAAAGGACTTCGATCGCACCGGGGTGGTGCGCGCTTTGCGAGCGGCGTTGCCATCCCTGGAGCACGTGGTGCTGATCCCCTATCTGAATCCGGACGCCGGGGGTGCGGCGGTGGGCGGCGCGACACTATGGAGCGAGTTAACGGCAGGTACCAGCCCACTAAGCTTCGCGTCGGTCCCCTTCGAGCATCCACTCTGGATCCTGTTTTCCTCGGGGACGACCGGCTTACCAAAGCCGATGGTTCAGGGACACGGCGGTATCGTGCTGGAGCACATGAAGCTACTGGCTCTGCATCACGACCTTCGACCCGGCGACCGCTTTTTCTGGCTCACTTCGACGGGCTGGATGATGTGGAATCTGCTGGTCGGTGGTCTGCTGCTAGGGACGACCCTGGTTCTCTACGACGGCAGTCCCAGTTATCCCAATCTGGACGCGCTTTGGGCCCTGGCCGAGGAGGCTGACGTGACCCTATTTGGGGCGGGAGCGGCCTACTATGCAAGCTGCATGAAAGCGGGCCTCCAGCCCAGGGCCACCTATGCCCTGTCTCACCTGCGCACCGTAGGTTCAACCGGCTCACCGCTGTCTACGGAGGGCTTCCAATGGGTCTATGAGCAGGTGAAGTCTGATGCGTGGCTTGGTTCGGTGAGCGGCGGCACCGACGTCTGCGGCGCCTTCGTGGGACCATGTCCCTGGCTGCCGGTCCGCGCCGGCGAGATCCAGTGCCGTTGCCTGGGCGTGGCGGCAGCGGCCTTTGACGAGCTTGGTCAGCCCGTGATCGATCAGGTGGGTGAGTTGGTGATTACACGTCCGATGCCGTCCATGCCGCTCTATTTCTTGAACGATCCAACCGGCGAGCGCTATAGGGAAAGCTACTTCGAGATGTATCCCGGGATCTGGCGGCACGGTGATTGGGTGCGGATTCTGCCCCATGGGGGAGTGGTTATCTACGGACGCTCGGACGCCACGATCAATCGGCTGGGCATTCGGATGGGTACCAGCGAACTGTACAGAGTCGTGGAGGGGCTGCACGAGGTGGTGGACAGCCTGGTCGTCGATCTGGAGGGACTGGGCCGCGACTCGTTCATGCCTTTATTCGTGGTGTTGCGGGAAGGCGCAATACTGGATGAGGCACTGAAATTGAAGATTAACGCGGCGATTCGGGAGGGGCTGTCGCCCCGGCACGTGCCGAATCGTATCTTTTCCATCGCCGCGGTGCCTCGTACGCTGAGCGGGAAGAAGATGGAGTTGCCGGTGAAGCGGATCCTCCTGGGCACGCCGGCCGAAAAGGCAGCCAATCCGGATGCGATGAGTAACCCGGAGAGCATTGAGTGGTTCAGTAAGTTGGCCGCCGAACTCAACCTCACTGAGCCTGGACCAACGTCATGACCGGCAGGGCCAATCCGCGGCGGACCGCCGAACTGGGGCAAGTGAGCCGGCGGCACGCGTGATGGAGCAACCACTTAAGGCGGCGTTGTTTGGCTTTCCGCTCGGCCACTCCGTATCTCCCGCCATGCATCACGCGGCGGCCGCGGCGCTGGGCATCTCGCTGAGCTACGAGCCATGGCCGTTGCCGGAGAGTGAGTTGGCCGACGCACTGCGGGTCATTCGCGGCGAGCCCTGGGTGGGGGCGAACGTCACCTTACCCCATAAGCCGGCGGTGGCCAGGTTGGTGGATCGACTTACCGCGTCCGCACAGCGGATCGGCGCCGTGAACACGCTGTACAAACGCGACGGCGAGATTTGGGGCGAAAACACCGATGCTCCGGCTCTGGCGCGCTCGCTCGGTGAGTTTGTCGGAGGCTCAGTCGCTGCGGCGCGTGTCTTGGTGCTGGGAGCGGGTGGCGCGGCTCGCGCCGTCGTGGTCGCCCTGACTGACCTGGGAGCGGCCGATATCGCCCTGGTCAATCGCACGGAGGGGCGGGCCGCCGCGCTGGTACGTGACCTCGAGTCACGGGGGGCAATCGAGGTGAGTCGAGTGCGCATTCTGCCCTGGGACGCGGTTTCCGACGTCATGGCGTCCACTACCCTCCTGATCAATGCCACGAGCGCCGGGCTTGATGGAGCCGCGTTACCCTTGGCCGAACTGCCCCAAAGTACCGGGGCGCTGGTCTATGACCTGGTCTATGGTCCAGATCAGACGCCGCTGGTGCGCCAGGCGAGGAATGCCGGCCTACGGGCAAGCGATGGGCTGTGGATGCTGGTCTATCAGGCGGCGCTCGCCTTCGAATTGTGGATCGGAGTACAGCCGCCCGAGGATGTGATGTATGAGGCGGCGCGCTCGGCGCTGCGAACCGGCCCGGTAGGACGCTGATGAGGCGCGAGGTGGGCGGCGCCCTGGTGTTGGTAGGACTGAGCGGCAGTGGAAAGAGTACGGTTGGGCGCTTGGTGGCCGCGCGCCTGGGACTTCATGTTTTCGATACGGATCGGATGATCGAGCAGCGCGCCGGCTGTACGGTCGCGGAGTTGTTCGCGGAGCGCGGTGAGGCGGTCTTCCGGGATCTCGAGACGGAGGCAGTGGCGGATGCCTGTGCCCGTCCGGGAGTGGTAGCGGTAGGTGGGGGCGCCGTGCTAAGGGCGGCTAATCGAGCTTACATGCGCCGGGGCAACCTGGTGGTTTGGCTGGACACGCCGGCGGAAATTCTGGCCTCGCGCTTAACCCGTCATACTCAGGGCGAAGAGCGGCCATTGCTCCGAGGGAATCTGGACGAGCGGATGTCTGCTCTCTGGGTAGAGCGCCGAGCGGCGTATGCCGCCACGTCACACGTACGTGTGCCCACATCGCGGGCGGCGCATTCCGGTTCGCATGCCGTGGCGGCGCTCGTAAGGGCCTATTTTAAGGCATGGAGGGGTGAGGTATCGTGCCCTAATACGGACCTGTGACTCGTATCATAGGGAGCCTCCGGCTGCGGCCGGATGCTCGGGACGTACGGCTGCGGCCGGGTGCGAGCTCCTGGGTTGAAAGTATGCCGGCAGAGATTGCACTAATAAGGAGAGCTAGAGTGGGTGATCCAGACATTCGAGAGCCGGTAAGGGTCTTGCGCTATCACACCGAGACAAGCACCGCCATCTATTGCGGGCCTGGTTTGTTGGATGAACTGGGAGACCTGCTGCGAGCCTTACCGCCGCATCCGCCCCGCCACGTCTTGCTGTGTACGGACGAGCGGGTTAACACCCTTCACGGCGATCGCGCCGCCCACGCCCTTGCCGAGGCGGGGCTGAAGGTGTCCCAAATAACCATGCCGGCAGGTGAGGCGCATAAGCATTTGCAAACCGTGGCCGGAATCTATGCTCAATTCGCCGCCCTCGGTGTGGAGCGAAACGACCTGGTGATCGCCCTCGGCGGAGGCGTTCCGGGGGACCTGTTCGGCTTCGTGGCCGCTACCTACCTGCGCGGCCTGCGCTTCGTCCAGGTCCCAACCACCCTGGTGGCACAGGTAGACAGCGCGATCGGCGGCAAGGTGGGGGTTGACCTACCTGAGGGCAAGAACATGGTCGGCGCCTTCAGGCACGCCGACCTGGTGATTGCCGATGTTGATGTGTTGCGCACCCTGCCCGAACCGGAATGGATCGCCGGCACGGCGGAGGTGCTCAAGCATGGTGTGATCGCCGACGCGGCGCTGTTTGAGCATCTGGAGGCGACCGCCGACCAATGGCGGTGGCGGTCCATGCCGTTAGACGCGGTCCTATCCGCGGCGATCGCCGTGAAGGCGCGGTTCGTGCAGGAGGACGTATTCGAGACCGGATCAAGGATGTTTCTCAACTATGGGCATACCTATGGGCACGCCCTGGAGGCAGCGGCGGGCTATGGAAATCTACGGCATGGCGAGGCGGTCGGTTGGGGAATGGCGCTGGAAGCGCGCCTCGCGGCCGAGATCAACCTTGTTTCCGAGGAATTCGTGGTCCGCCAGGATACGGCACTGAATGCCCTTGGGCTCCTCGTGCCGTTCAGCTCGCCCCCGATGGATTCGGTGCTTTCCCATCTGTATCGTGACAAGAAAGTACGCTACGGCAAGATACGCTGGGCGCTGCCGGCAGGCACGATCGGGAGCTGCGTGGTACGCGACAACGTTCCCGAGGAGCTGGTGCGGGAGTTGCTGGCCGAGAGTCTACAGGGGACGTTGGTGCGTGTCCCTCGTTACGTGGTGCCGGGTGGCTAAAACAACCAAGGCCGACGAGCAGACGAGTATCGCTTGTCAAAGAGGAACTGGAGTGCTAGCCTAGGGCATCAGCAGGCGGAGCGCTTAAGGTA
>JAICHN010000118.1 GCA_025924845.1 Chloroflexota bacterium
AAATGCCGTACAGGCCCAGCACGATTACCACATTGAAGAAGAGGGCAACCAAGCGGGCGCGCGTAGATTCCGAGTCGGTACGCGGCGACATCGACGGCAACCAAAGCGAAGCGGCGCGTAGAATAGACGGATCTCCTTACATCGACAGATACGACGCCGAGCGGTCGGCGCGCACTCCGGTATCCAGTCGCGCCGTCGGGCTCTGAGTGAAAGAACCGCGAGGGCGCCGGAGATCGCCCTCATTTGAGAATATCGCGCTTCCCGGCATCGGTCTAGCCCCGCGCCGCGGCAACTCCTACGATCGTGCCGCGAACTGCTGGCGGGCCAACAGGGCCAGGGCATGCTCGGCGTGAGCGCGCATCAGCGGTGTAGCAAAGCGAAGATAGCTTACGGATGGGTCGCGCTCGACCGTTTGCCGTACGCGGTGATAGGCATCGCGCATGTGCGTTAACTCCTCCACGATCAGGTCGAAGGGGACGCCGGGCAAGAGGCAGTCACGATCGAATTCCTTCTCGAAATCCAATCCGGTATTCCATTGCGTGTTGAAGAAGTGTTTGAAGCGGCGTGGGGTGGTGAGGTGCTCGGCAATGTAGCCGTCGTCGGTGCGGTAGGAATCGATCAAATCCATGATCGCATCGCCCTCGGCGCCATGGCCGGTCACGTACTTATATTGGGCCAGCACGGCCGTGTAGTCCAACCATGGACCGGCGCCGCTGTGCGTGTGGCAGGTAAAGTCCTCCGTGTACGGCAAATAGCGCTGTAGACCGCCCAACTCCGGATCCCAAAGCTCGGCCTCGATTGCCGCCGCCGATGCTTGCTGAGCGTCCGCGTTCCGATTGAGAAAGCCGAAGTAAAACGGGGACAGTACGATGAAGTCAGGTCGCTCGTCGTACATTCCCTGCGGATCGATGCGCCGCACGTACTGCCCGTCATGCACGAAGATTCGGAATATGGCGTCCTCGAATTGCCGGCAAAACTCCTTGATTGTGGGGAACCAATCGTTGAAGCCGCCCCAGCCGCTTGAAACGTGGAAGGCGCGAGTAAAGGCGCGCAGATAGGCGAAGTTGGTCCAGATATCGTAGCCCTGCACCATGCGCGATTCGTGAATCGAGGTGGTGCCGTAGAAGAGATTGATCTCCGACCGGTAATGGTGCTCGATGGCGTAGGACGCGGCACTCTCGACAGCGTCTCGAATACGTGAAGCCCAATCCGGAATACGCTCCAGCCACTCCGCCGCGTAGAGATAGTCAAGCAGCGCGCTCATGCCTAGCGCGATGTTATCTTCCTGGCGATAGATGGAGCGATCGAAGCCGTCCACGTCATAGCGCTGCCCCCAGAAGCCGTCGGGACGCTGCACGGCGAGGAGATATCGTGCGATTTCCTCGAGGAGGGCGAAGGCCCGATCCACGATCGCCGCATTGGCGGAATAGGTGACGAGCTTACCAAGGGCGCGCGCGCACTGTGCATTGTCGCGCGGGTAGACGTAAGGATAGCGGCTACCGCGCGGGGTCGCGCAGACCGCCTTGCCCTTCGCCGTCTCTATGGCGCATAGTTCAATGACATCTAGATCGCGCCAGATCGCGGCGTCGGCCTTGGTCAGCCCCTCAACCTTCTTTACCTGTATAGCCATCCGGTCCTCCGCCTCCAATGCTCTCTCGGTCGGCGGACTGGCCCGCCGCGCCGCACACCCATGGTTCCCTGTTGAACGGATAGTACGACGGCATGGGCTAGGGGACAAGGGTGAAGGTGCAAGCGCCGGTGTGTGAAGCATCGCCGGCATGGCGGCACGGATAAACCGATTCGAAGCGCTTACGAGGGGGGAATGGTCATACGGGCCGCCCCAATATAGCCGTCTGCCATGCCATAGTAGACATCGACGTAGCTCTCGTGCCGGTCCACGGCCGTAGGAAAGACGACGTTATCCACCACGCCGAATCGCTCTTCATGCAGTTCGGGCACAAGGATGGGCCGCGGCGAACGGTAGACGATTTGCCGCGGATCTTGCCGGTCCAGCACCAACGCCGCCGCCGTGTAGTTGTTCGAGTAGAGACCACTGGGCACGCGAATTGCTTCCACCCCGTGGTAAATCATGAACCAATCATCGGCCAGGCGAATGGGCGGCGTGCCCGCGCCAATCCGCTCGCACTCCCAGGATTCGCGTGGGGCCAGGAGCAGATGGTGCATGCCAAACGAAGGAGGCCTGAATGTTCCCCCGGCCCGAGGGTTCGCCCAGTCCACATCTTCAAGCGGGCAGTAGGATATCCAGATCGACCAACGCTGGTCGGCGAGGTTGGGAGGAGCCGGCAACGGTTGGCGGTGTCTGAGGTACTCACCCTTCCAGAACTCGTAGCTGGGGCGATGGATGAGGCCGATGGACAGTCTGCCTTGGGGATCCATCACAAGCTCGGGAAAGAGCATATGATCCTTATTGCAGTACTCATTCATGTCAACGCCGCCGTGAGGCGCGAAATCGATCAAGCCAAGCCTGGTCCAGGAATCGAGGTCGCTGGATACGGCCATGGCGGCGCGCGGACCAAGCGGACCGAACGCCGCGTAGGTCATCACATAGACGCCGAGCGGCTCTACAAAGTTGACACGGGCGTCTTCACAGCCGCCACCGGTCCACTCGTTCAGTTCGTATAATTCTCGCGGCTCCAGGGCCATACCGAGCCGTTCCACTCCGGTTGGGGTAGCGTCGCCGTCGAACAGTACCCGCGCCACGCCAATCCGCGAGTAATTGCCGAGGGCTACCAGGCGCGGAAACAGCAGATAGTCGCCGTTCGGAGCACGCACCCCGCCGGGATTCAACACCCCGCCAACTTCATAAGGGTTTTCCGGATCGGGTCGCATGATGGTGCCCAGACGTTTGAGCTGGAAGGGTTGCGCCCCCGTACTCTCCTCGTCAAGCGGCAATGGACCAGGGGTAGTCCCTTGTACGGTCATGCAGTGGCCTCCATCGGCAAGTTGAGGTCGCGTCATCGTCCTGTTATGAAGGATACGCCATACCGCTTGTAATTTGTTCCATCCCTCTCTGCTCGACCCACCGATCACTCACCTTAAGGCCAAAGTTAACCCACGTTGACAAGCACGGAACGCGGCTGGTAAAGTGTCTATGCGCGTTCAATATCCTTCTCGGTGCAAAGGACTTCGGTGTGGTGACGGCAGGGGAATCCGGCAAGGGTGGGCGGTTACGGCTGCCGGTGATTCTGGCTCTTGTAGGAGGCGCGTTGCTCGTTGCCGCGCTGCTGGTCTGGCAGGCGGTCACCGCGCAAGGCAACCCTGATCCCACGGCGGGTCATCCCAGCGCGCCCATGGCGACCCTCGACGTAGCGATTCTGGTGTTCCGCGAGGGTCTTGAGTGCATCCTGGTACTGACCGCGATTACGGCCGGACTAATGGGCGCTACGCAATCGTACCGCCGGCCCATTGCCGGAGGCGCGGGTGTCGGCTTCATCGCGACGCTGATCACCTGGTTTATCGCGGTCCGCATCATAGACGGGCTGGCAGGCAACATTTCGGCCCTGTCCATTCAGGCATGGACCGGCCTGCTCGCCATTCTGGTGCTCCTCGTCGTCATGAACTGGTTCTTCCATAAAGTGTATTGGACCGGCTGGATATCGTTCCAGAATCGCCGGAAACGGAACCTGGTACGTGGGGCAGGCGCTCCCGGATCGTCCGAATCCCGCCTTTTGCTGGGCCTGGGCGTCCTGGGCTTTGCCTCCATGTACCGCGAGGGCTTTGAAGTGGTGCTGTTCCTGCAAAGCTATCGTCTGCGCATGGGAGACTCCATCGTCTTGCAAGGCGCCGCACTTGGCCTCCTCTTAACCGGTATCGTTGCGGTACTTAACTTCGTAGGGCATAGGCACCTGCCCTATAAGAAGATGCTGATTCTCACCGGAGCGATGTTGGCTGGGGTGCTGTTCGTGATGATCGGAGAACAGGCGCTGGAGATGCAGCAAGCGGGCTGGATTCCTACCACCACCATACCGGCCCTCCAATGGGTCCCGGCCTGGGCCGGCACCTGGTTTTCCATCTTCCCCAATTGGGAAGCACTGGGTGCCCAGTGCATGGGGATGATCCTGGTGCTCGGCTGCTATCTCCTGGCGCGCTATCAGGCAGTCGCACTGCCCAAAAAGCGCGGCCTTGCTCCGTTCCGCCTCCGCGACGCGCCCGCGACCGACGATGCGGCTCCTTCATCCCTGATCGGCGCCGGTATGGGAGGCCGCTTGTAGGGCAGAATGGGCCATGAGCGGGGCCGTAATACGGCCATCCCGCTGCACGCCACGGATCCAGAATGCGAAGGCGATCAGGGACCCGGTGCCCCTACGGAACCGCCAAGGTATTTAGGTCAAGCTGTACTAGAAGAACAGCCGCGCCGGGGCCAGAATACGCTCGCTCAACTTCGCGTACCAGGGACGTGCTTCCCACTCCTCAAGTGTCAGCTCCCGGGCATTCGTTATATCCTTCTCGAAGAGATCCTCCATTTGCTTGGCTAGTCCGCTGCTATAGATCTCGACGGTCATTTCATAGTTGCCGAGGGCGCTCAAGCGGTCGAGGTTCGCGGTGCCGATCGTGCTCCACTGGCCATCGATCGTGCAGGTCTTGGCATGGATCATTGCCTGGTAGCCGAAAACGCGAATGCCCGCCCGCAACAAATCGGTAAAGAGGCCGCGCGCCATCCAGTCTGCAAGGGTATGGTTCGAGACCTGCGGGAGCAGCACCTGCACATCGACGCCTCGTCGCACCGCGGCCTTGAGGGAGGCACGCAGCACGCGGTCCGGGATGAAGTAGGCATTGCTGAGTTGGATACGCTGTTCGGCCCGATCGATAGCGGAAATATACATATCCCGGATCGGGAACGCCAACCGCATCGCGTCGTTGCTCTGGAGCACTATACTCGGGTCGAACCGGCGTGGGTAGCGCCTCGGCACGATGTGCTCGTTGGTGGGGCGGTGCTGCTCCCAAAAGTCGACGAACTCCGCCGCGAGGTGGGCGGCAGCCGGACCCTCGACACGCAAGTGGGTGTCTCGCCACTGCGTGGCATAGAGACTGCCCAGGTTGTAGCCACCCAGGAAGCCTACCTTACCGTCCACTACCAGCACCTTGCGGTGCTCGAGTGCGTACCGGCGCGGGTCGAGCAACTGCAATGGACGGCGCACGCCCTGATACACCAGGATATGGATTGAAGGCGGAAACTGCTTGAAGGCTTTGGGAACGACCAGATTGCCGAAACGGTCATAGACGATAAACACCGCGACCCCCGCGGCAGCCTTGGCCGCCAGATGCTCTTTGAAAGCCTGCCCGATTTCATCATCCTTCCAGATGTATGTCTCTAGATAGATGCTTTCCTGGGCGCCGTCAATGGCGGTGAGCATGGCGTCATAGAGATCGCGCCCGTAGCTAAAGAGCTGGAGCGTATTGTCGCCCGCCTTGGCTTCCGGAAAGGTCGGATGTGGAAAGCCTTGCGATTGTCCCGTGCGCCTGTTCCGCGCGAGGATCATGATCGCCGAGGCAAGGCCCACCTGCAGGAAGGCCAGCACGCCGAGCGCACGCAACACGATTCGGCTCATCACTGCTCTCCCTCCTATTTGGACCTGATAGCCTGACCGGTAACGTCCGCGGAAAGCAAAGCCTTGTCGGAATGGAAAGGGTCTATCCGAGCCTATGGCGACAGCAGGCAGTTCCAGCCTTAAGCCGTTGCGCCTGCCTCCTACGCGGGAGCGGTACCGGTGCCGGGATTATCGGCGCCGCCGGTCGCCGCTGACGGGTGCGCCGGAGCCTGCGCCAACGCGGCCCGCAGCCTGGCCTCGGCCTCGTCGGACAGCGATGTCTGCAGCACCGTGCCCCCGAATTTGCTCAGTTCAGGGATGAGCTTGTCCGGGGTAGAACTACGCAGCAGGATCGCGAGAGCGGAACTGCCCGGCGTCAACTGCTCACTCAGACTCCGGGCAAAGTTGTCATCAATGCCATAGTCGGTGAGGGAAGCCGTCAAGGCGCCAATGCCCGCGCCTACGACCGTCCCGAGTAGTGGAACCAGGAAGAGGAAGCCAACTACCGTCCCCCACAGCGCGCCGCCGACCGCGCCCGCGGCAGTCAGATCGTGGCTTTGATGGAGTTTGGCCTTGCCGTCCCGGCTCTTGGTGAGATAGACCGCGTCCGCCAGATCCACGAAATACCGGGATTGCGCGCGGAGCAGGTCGGCCATAACCTCGGCGGCGCGATATTCATCCGGGTAGGCAACCACTATCAGGTCACTCATGGCAATGCTCCAATTCTCTCTGTCCAGGCATACTACGCAGGCGTCCACGCTCCTTCTGATTATGGCATATGGCACCGGAGCGTGCCGGCGACGGATGGGGCTGTTGCCGGCAGCGTGGCCAGTGTCATTACCGAGTTATCGGCAACTGCTGTTTTTCGCGTCCGGCATAGCCAGAAATGTGATGCTCGTTGGCGCAAACACAACCTTCCCGGCCTGAGTTGGCGCGCCGGTAAGCCGCGGCAGGTCCCCGTCGGCCCCTACGCTCAGTTCGCTCCCGTTCAGCAGGATGTCGGAACTTTGAAGATCCTTCGCCGTCAAGGTGTAGCGGTCAGACTGCACGGGGATCGCAAGCTCCTGAGAAATCCTACGATCCGTATTGATCACCAGAAGGGTTACACCCCCCGAATGATCTCGCAGGCAGTGGGCATAGAGATGCAGGCTTGGCACAGGCGAAGGACCTGGATTGAGCACCGTGATCCCCATCAGCCTCCGCCATAGCAGAGCCGCCCAGTAGTTGGGCCGCGGGGCCAACGTCCGCTCATCGAGTAAGCCATAATCGCTCGAGGCAAGCGTATTGTGGATAACCACCCGCACGCCATGTTGGGCCAAACGCCCAAGCTGGTCGAGATAGCGGAAGCTGTCCAGAAAGGTCGAGGCCCACCTATTGCCGCCGCAGGCCGCGTCGGCCGTTTCGGTAATCCAGAGCGGTTTGCCGGGCTCAAACGTATCGCGGAGACCCTCATAGAATGCCTCCGCTGTGTCCGTGCGGGAGAGCCAATCCTCCGATAGCGCTGCTGCGGGCGTCGTCGCTGCCTCCGGTATCATTGCCGCGCCCCGTTGGGAAACCGCTCCGTAGAAATGGTACGAGAACGCGTCGAATACGCTGCCCGTAGCGGTCAGCAGATCCTCGGACCTGAGCAAAGGGAAGGCGCCAAGTAGCGGTATGCCCTCGCCCACCGATCCAGGGCCGAGGATCATCATGTCCGGCATCGCCTGCTTCACGAAGGGGCGGAAGACGGCGATATCGCGCCCATAGGCGGCGGCATCGTAGCCCTTTGGCGCACCACCCATCTCCGCAGCCGTCGGTTCGTTCATGTATTAGGCCGCGGCAATGCTGCCGCCAATAGATTTGGTGTAAGCGAGAAAGTGGCGCGCCTGCCCTGGAGTCCATACGCCGGCAGCGTCGCGGGTCCCCGCACTCGTAGCAAAGGATGTGACGATCCTCGCGTCCACCGCGTGCGCGAAATCGACCACACCTTTCCATTGCCGGCGGGTCAACACGCCATTGAAACCGCTGGGCGGAGTTGCCGGCGCCGGGGCATCCGAATCGTGGAAGTAGGTGGTGTTTGCCCAGGTGCCGCTGACACGCATATACGCGGGCCCCAGAGCCGCTGCAAGCTTGCGCAACCGAATCTGGGTAAGATCTATGGGCGGTCGCGATTGAAATAGGGCCGGATCCATGCCGGCCGGAGTCGAGCCCGACTGCGCGGCCGGCTGCGCGTGAAGGATGGTATCGACCTCCTCGCCATAGGGCTTCCAAAATCGTCCGCCGATCACTTCCACCATCTCGACATTGAATGACTGGTAGCGATCATCTACCGTGCCGATGCGCGGCATGTTCGCGGGTACAAGGGAAGCGGGCACCGGGGTACTGGGCGCCACTGAAGACGCGCTCCCGAGCGGTGCTTTAGGGCGTGCTCCATCCAGGCTGTTGAGCCAAGCGCTTTTGTCACCGCCCGCGTTGGAATCCCAGAGACCGGAGGGGTCAAGCCGGTTGCGCACTTTGTTCCGGATAGGGTACGTCATGGCTCGCCCCTTATCGGTTGGCCAGGAGGAGACTTGGCTCAGCCGGCGGATGTCCCGCCGCCCGGTTGCGGTCAAGTGGATCCCTGTCTTGGAATCTGAATCTGGATCCAGAGGTGGAGACTTGCATGCGTATGCAAGTCATACGTCGCCGCCGCAGCTAGTCCGGATACGCACGTGCAACGTATCCCCCCGCCGGAAGGAGGAAACCGGAACCCGAGCCATGCCCGTGGCCGCTACGAGTAGTGTACCTGCTGATTCTGTACGATGAGTGTGGCAACCGCGACCGCCTGCCACGAGTGTGCTACACCTCAAACCAATCGCGATCGTGGGCCCCTCCCCGGGGGAACTTCGGGACGGTACGCGCGCAGCTTGCCCTGCGCCGGACGTTCATGTTCACCGAGTCGTACGTCGTACTGAAGCCCGAGCTGCATGTCTTTACATGCAGCGGATCGCTTCGACGCGCAGGGCACCCTGATCGACGAGACGACGCAGGGAATGGTGTGCAGTCTGCTCGTCGAACTGATCTCCCTGGCGCGGCAGCTCAATCCGGCATAGCCTTCCCGGTACGGGGCCTCCGCTGCGCGAAAAAGATCGTTATCACCGGGTCCGGCGTCGTCGCGACGCAGCCGGCCTATGGAACTACGCGGTCGTCTCCTAACCGCCAGGAAGCGGCCACGCCATTGACATCTAGGCATGGTACCTTAATATGCAGAGGATGGCGCGCGGCACCGGCGTCTAGCCGTGAATTGACACCATTTCTTATTTGCGCCGCCTGTTGCGAGAGGAGGCCAGGAACAGGAACTCAATGGCACCAACTTGGGGCGGCCCGGCCTCGCCGCGACGGCTCGCCACACCTCCATCGCCACACTACGACGCGGCGCAGGCGAGGAGACAAAGGACGATGAGCACGGAAGAGCGAAACATGCAGCTCATGCAGACGCTTGACGACGCCTGGAACGCGCAGGATCTGGACACGTTTGCCCAACGCCACAAGCCGGATGTCGTCGTAAGCTGGCCCGGGAAGCCGCCGACACACGGCATTGACGATCACCGAGCCGAGTCGATCGAGTTCTTCAAAACCTTCCCCGACCAGCACCTCGACAACAGACCGTACAGGGTCTTCTTCGCTTCTGGTGACTGGACGTGCTCGATTGCGCACTTCACCGGCACGATGAAGGGACCGATGCAGGGGCCCGACGGCAAGGAGATCCCGCCCACCGGAAAGTCGTTTGAGGTGGACTTTTGCACTGTCGCCCGCTGGGACAACGGGCAAATCGTGGAGGAGAACCTCTTCTACGACCTGGTGACGTTCATGCGGCAGATCGGCCTCTCATCCTGAGGAAGCACGGCCTGGCGCCGCCTCCTGTCTTCCCAAGCCCGCAGGGGCAGAGGTGATCTGTCTTGTGGTTCTTGCCTACTGCCGATCACAGCGGTCGGCAGTAGGCAAGAACCGTGGCCCCGGCTTGCCGCAAGCCACGGCAGCTCACATCGGTGGTCCAGCTACGCAGGTCGACGGGGAGCGGTACAACCGTTCCAGGGATGTCGGCCTGGTTCATCAGCAGCGGATGCCGGATGCGTCGAGCGCGATCTTCTCGCCTTGGATTAGCTTCCCGCCTTCCCAGTGGCAGGAGCCGCGTGCGGCGCGAAGCTGAGCAAGGTTTTGGCATCAGGAGCGCGAATCTCCAGGACCGCGCCGGTATCACCCTCCGCCTCCTTGAGCCAAACCTCGGCGGGCGACGAAACCGTGTGGGTGGTACTGTCATTAGCCGAGGCGCTTACCATAATGGCGATCCGATTCTCGCCGTCTTTCTCATCGGCTGAGATACCGTGGAAGGCCCCCTCGCCGACGACGAGTTGATCGCCCACTTCGGTGCCCATCACCTCAAGCGTGGCGGTTGCGCCCAAATGGGCGCGACTGAAGCTATCGAACATACTGACCCACTCGGCTCGTGGAATCGAACGGGTTGCCATGAATCCTTCCTCCTCTGATCCGGCATGCACTGACGAAGCGCGGCGCTCCAGGTGAAGCTTGGGATTGCGGAGACCGCTCAGGGGGCGGTACACGCGGCGCCGGACCTTGGGGAGGCTGAGACCTTGAATTTCGCCTCGGGCCTCGCTGAGCGGCGCACCTTGTCTTTGGATGGTAGCACACGACACTTAGTGGGTCCACGCTTGCCGCGACCGCGAATTGTTACAGTATGCCAACCCGCCTCTTCCGCGACCGCCTCCTGGCGCTTGGCCGGGAGGAGGGCGAGGACTTCGAGTACGTGGAGTTGAGCGACGAGGGCCACGGCAGCAGCGATATCGCGCAGAAAATCCGCACCTTCCGCATTCTCGGCGACTATCTGGAGCGGGTACCGGCATTGCGGGACGCCGCTATCATTCGCCTGATCGATCAGAGTGGGCGGTGTCCGTGGTCGCCGGCTCGACCGGACGGGCAACAGGAAGCTGCCAACCGCGCCGGATAGCCTCAAAGCGGAGCCCAAAGCAGATGAGGGCGCCGCAGACCGCTACCGGGACGGAGGGAAACTGAATTTTGTGGCCGATCACCACGACGGTCGCGCCGACAGCGGCGGCGACGGCGTACAACTCCGCACGCAACACGCTGGGAACTTCCGCCACCAGCACGTCGCGCACCATACCGCCGCCGATCCCGGTCAGCATGCCGAGCAATACCGCCGGGACTGGTCCGAGGTGAAAGGTGAGCGCCTTCAGGGCGCCGGAGACCGCAAAGAGCCCAAGGCCGGCGGCGTCGAACACTTGAACGGAGCTACGCAGCCGGTCTATGAACGGAAACCAATAGAAGGTCAACAGACCAGCGAGGAGTGAGACGACTATATATCGCCAGTCACTGATCGCCGCCGCCGGCACCGCGCCGATCAGCACATCGCGAGCGATTCCGCCGGCGTTGCCCGCCGCGAATGACAGTACAAGCACCCCGAACAGGTCGAGTTGGTGCTTGACCCCGGCCATCGCTCCGCTCAGCGCGAAGACGAAAGTGCCGCCAAGATCGAGCACCAGCAGCAGCGTGTCCACCGTGATCTCCTCGTCCTTACCAGGCCAACGCCTTATACTGACAGCCAGGCCCCGGCGGCGGCAATCAATGCTTCCACCCCTGTCTCCAGGGTTGGATGGATCACCGGTGCGAAGCGCGGGTTGTGATTGGTCGGGAGCTCGGCGAGCTTGCCGGCCTCCTTGGCTTTGGCATACAGGTCAGGATCGGTCCCCCCGATAAACCAGAACACCGAGGGAACGTGCCACTCGGCGCCAAACGATCCGAAGTCCTCGCTCGCCGACGTCGGCCCGGTTTCCCGCAGTCGGTCCGCGGGGAACCGGGCGCGGAACGCTTCGAGGACGCGTTTGGTCGCCTCCGGATCGTTCATCACCAGGGCGTACCGATCCAACGGCGTGATCTCCGGCGGCTTGGGAGCGCCCGAGGCTGCTGCTTCGGCGTTTACAATGCGCTCGATCGCCGCCAGTACGCGAGTACGGACGCCCTGGTCGAAGGTGCGCACGTTCAGTTTGATCACCGCCTCGTCCGGGATGACGTTCTCCTTCGTGCCCGCTTGCAACGCGCCGATGGTAACCACCGCGGCCTCGGTCGCCGAGAGCTCACGGGAGACGATGGTTTGCAGCCGCAACACCGTTGCCGCCGCCATCACG
>JAICHN010000119.1 GCA_025924845.1 Chloroflexota bacterium
CGCCCCTACTCAGAACGACTATGAAATGCCCCTGGAGGAGAGTTGACCACACGTGCTTGGGCGCGCAAGCAACCCGCGGTGTGCTCCAGCAGCACGAGGGTGCCGATGACCGACCGTACGCCTAATCTCTGCCCCGGCCTGTTGCTCGGCCAGTCGCAACTCATAGAGCTTTTGCGGGTTGGTATTCAGCTGGCGTGCTCCAGCACGTGCGACTGCGGCTCCGGCCAGTGCAGCACGGACCCGCCAAAATCGCCGGCGGCGATTGCCGCCTCGAATGCGCGCACCACTTCGGGACTAAACTGGCTGCCGCTCCCCTCGATGATTCGGCGTCGTGCCTCGGCCAGAGGCAGCGCCACCCGATAGGTGCGGCTGCTGGTCATCGCGTCAAAGGAGTCCGCCACCGCCAGAATGGCCGCGTCGGGCGGAATCTCTGGTCCAGGGAGCCGATCCGGATAGCCCTGCCCGTCCCAGCGTTCATGATGGTGGCGCACGGCGGGCAGGATCTCGCGCAGGAACGGTACCTCGGCCAGCATCCGCTCGCCGATCACCGGATGCTGCTGGATCGCCAGGTGTTCGTCGCCGGTGAGTTTGCCCGGCTTGGTGAGGATGGCGTCGGGGACGCCGATCTTCCCTACATCGTGCAACTGACCGGCCAGTTCGATGCGCGCCGTGTCGGGGCCGGCGAGGCCCATGGCCCTGGCCAGGGCCGCGGCGTAGCGGCTGACCCGTTGTGAGTGACCCTGAGTATACGGATCCTTGGCGTCCACGGCCGCCGCCAGCGCCGCCACCGTGGCCATGTTGGCGTGCGCCAACTGCGCGGCCAGCACCATTGGATCGCGGTCGAGGGCGAGCGCCGCGTCCTCGGGGCGCCCCACCCGTCCTTTGCCGGCGTGCTTCGCCGCGTAGGCCGCCTGATCCGCCGCGCGCAACAATTGCTCGGGCGTCCGACCATGCTCGGGCATGGCCGCCACACCGATGGTGGCAGTGATGCTGACGCTCGTACCATGGTCGATCACATGTTGGACCGCCAGCGCTTCCACCAGCCGTTCGGCGGTCGCCAGACCCTGTTCCATCGTGGTTTCCGGTAGGAGTACCACGAATTCATCCCCACCATAACGGGCCGGCACGTCCAATACTCGTATGTTGGTCTCCAGGACGCGCGCCACGGTGCGCAATGCCGCGTCGCCCGCGTGATGGCCATATGTGTTGTTGATGGCGCTGAAGTTGTCGAGATCGAGCATCAGCACACATAGAGAATGCCCACTCCGGTCGGCGCGCGCCACCTCCTCCTCTAAACGGGTCTGTGCGGCGCGACGGTTGAGCAGGTCGGTGAGCGAATCGCGCGCGGCAAGCGCCAGAGCCCGCTCGTGCAGGTAGGCATTCTGGAGGGCGATGGTCGCCTGGGTGGTCAGGATGGTCAGAATATCGCGATCCGCCGCGTGCGTTTTCTCCGAGACCCCGGCAATCAAGAGCAGACCGGTGAGGCCCGTCCCATCAAGTTCCAACGGCAGCCGCAACTCGCCCTGGACTTTATCAGCCGTGCCGCCGACGACCGGGAGTTGTGGGGGGCCGCCAAGCGCGGCGTCGGGCGGATCAAGGGCGACGCGCCGCAGCATCATCGGATCCTCCTCGTCGACGAGGTACCCAGTGGCCGATTCCGCTTCGGCGATGGCGCGCGCCGCCTCCGTCACCGCTTGCAATAGAGTCGCCCGACTCTGCTGAAGCCGCAAGTGCTTGCCCAGCGCCAACACCGTCTCAAGCTGGCTGCCGCGCTGACGCAACACGCGGGCCCGCTCCTCCGCCTGGGCATTGGCGCGGAAGGCCGATCGCAAGGCCACGAGCGGCATGACGAGCAGCACGACCGCGAACTCGTTATAGGACCAGACGATGGCGCCGAGAATCCCAAACGTGGCCGCGGCCAACTCCGGGAGCGAGGTATGCCGGTATGCCTGTTGCCAGATTTTCCAGGGCGATCCCTTCCCCAACAGGACCAGTAGGGCCAGCATCTTGCCAATGTCGAGTAGGTAAAACAAGGCAATGAGCAGGACAAGGCCGGGCAGCGCCGCCACGAAACCGAGTTGCAATAGGTGATCCGGACGCCAAAAGATCGTGCAGAACGCACCGGACAGTCCGACGCTCAGGGTTGGATGGGTGATGTTGAACGCGCGCTTGGCCGGCGCCATATGCCGGTACCTGGCCTGTGAGATCAGGGCCGCGATGAAGGCGATGAGCATAGGCAACGGCGGCGGGAAGAGAAGGAGCGACCCTACGTGAGCGGTCGTCGCCAGATTTTGCCACGCCGCGCCCTTAATTTGCAGGGTGGTGTGCTCGGCAATGTAACTGAGGGCGATGTAGGCGACCACGGCAATGACCGCGCCAAGGCCCAGGTGCGCGAGTAGGCCTGGGCGCACCGCCGACCGTACTTGATAGCCCAGTAGGCCGAGGCAGGTGAGGTGCAGCAGTGCCAGGTAGCGGCGCACACCCGGCGGTAACCTCTCCATACTCGCTTCTTTCAGATCCCGGCGCCGCGCGGTGTGGCGCCTACGTGACTAAGGCATGACCTATTGTACGGCAGGGACTCCCGCCGCGAGAGTACCTAAAGGGGGGGTCCTGGGTCCTGGGTCCTGGTCCAAGTGGGGGGTGTCATGAGCCTTGTCCTTCTTTCTTGTACGTTGATAAGCGTAGCTGACGCGGCTCTGTGAGGGGCGAGCCCGTGTGGCTCCTTACGAAGCCCTGTCCCCGTGCCCATCGCGCCGCCGTGGGGCCCCATGTGCCGATCGGTCCTCGTCTCCCGGACCGGTTGGCGCGCGGCAAGATGACCAATGGCCCTTCATTCCCGCCGGGCCAATGCATAGAGTAGGGGTAGGCCGGATGCGACGAAACGGTGACCTCGGAGCCCGGTCGCAGGCGGCGCCGGTACCGCTCCGGTTGACGCGGCGAAGCACGAAGGAGGAAAGACGGTGACAAGGGATCTTCGATGGCGGGTGATAATCTTGCAGGTAACCCTGGTGGTGGTGCTTGCGTTCACGGCGGGTTTTCTCTACTGGGCGGCAGGCTTCACCCACTCGTACGTCCATGATGAGTTGACACAGCAGAAGATTAGCTTCCCGGCTGCCGGGAGCGCGGCGTTCAGTCCCAAAGAGTTCCCCGACCTCCAGCAGTATGCTGGACAGGCGGTCAGTGACGGTGACCAGGCCAAGGCCTACGCCAATGGCTTCATCGGCCGGCACCTGGAAGCGATCGGCGGCGGCAAGACGTACTCACAGGTGAGCGCGCTCTCGATGGCGAACCCGAAGGATGCGACCTTGGCGGCGACCGTACAGACTCTCTTCCGCGGCGAGACGTTGCGTGGCCTGTTGCTCAACGCCTGGGGCTGGTGGACCGTGGGTACCTATGCCCTCTACGCGGCAATCGGCTTAACCGTCGCATCCGTAGCGGTGTTCCTCGCCCTGCTGTACGAGGTGCTGGTCGCTCCGACCCGCATCGTTCCCACCGGGATCAGACGCGCGGCAGCCTGAAACCCTCTGAGGGTTTGCACCGACTCACGGTTCCCTCACCGTGACCGCAAAGCACCGTAGCCCTTCGAGGCTCAGAGCCTCGAAGGGCTACACCGCGTTAGGCGACTCTTACGCATCCGACCAACGGGTGGTAGGGCAGCGCCATGAAGCCAAGGAGCCGCTCGCCCCCGGCCGCCATCGAGAGGCGACCGGTGCCCACGCGTAGCCGCGGTGGTCAGCCCTGCAATCCCAGGTGCTCGCGTAGGGTCGATCCTTGATAGTCGGTACGGAACAAGCCGCGCCGCTGCAATTCGGGGACCACGCCGTCCACGAATGCCTCGAAGGCGCCCGGTAGGTGAGCCGGCGAGATCATGAATCCGTCACAGGCCTGTTCCAGGAACAGCGCCTCCAACTGGTCCGCTATCTGCCCGGCCGTACCGGTCAGTTGCGGCACCAGCACGCTCCTCCCATACAATTCGCCCACCTGGCGAAGGGTCAGACCTTCGGCTTCACTGAAGGCGCGGATCGTGGCAAACAGCCCTTGCATCCCCTGGATCCGCACGTTGGCGATCGGCTCGTCGAGCGCATGCCGAGAAAAATCATAGTTCATATGACTTGAGAGAGTGGATAGGCCGACCAGCGGATCGACCAGACTGTTGTGCAGCGCCTGTTGCTCCTTCGCCTCGTCCTCGGTTTCGCCGACAAAAGGCATCACGCCGAGCAGGATCCGGCAAGAGGCATCATCACGGCCTGCTGCCGCCAGTTGCTCATGCACGTCACGATAGAAGGCGCGGGCGGGCGCGGCCGTGGGATGCAGCGTAAAGATGACCTCGGCCCAGCGGGCCGCGAAAGCCTTGCCGCGCCCGGATGATCCGGCCTGGATGATCACGGGACGCCCCTGGGGGGAGCGCGGCACGTTGAGCGGACCCTTCGAGTTGAACCACTCTCCGGCATGGTCGATGGCCCGCACCCTGGCCGGATCGGCGAAACGGCCGCGGTCTCGATCGAGGAGCAGCGCATCACGCCCCCAACTCTCCCAGAGGCGGAAGGCCGTTTCCATGAACTCGTCGGCCCGATCGTAGCGCCGATCGTGCTCCAGGTGTTCCTCGTAGCCGAAATTATTGGCCTCGCCCTGGTTTACTGAGGTCACTACGTTCCAGGCCGCCCGGCCCCGGGAGAGATGATCGAGCGTAGCAAAGGAACGCGCCACCTGATAGGGATGGAAATAGGTGGTGGACACAGTGGCCCCCAGTCCCAATCGCTTGGTGCCGGGGGCCAGCAGGGCAAGCACCTGGAGCGGATCGAGCCGCACCGCATCCTGATCGCCGTGAGCGACTCCTACCTCCAGACCTTGCCCATATGCTGTAGACATGGCGAGCCGATCGGCAAAGAAGAGGAGATCGAATTTACCGCGCTCGAGGACGCTTGCGATCGCTTGATACCCTTCCGGACGCAGAAAGTCCACCGTCGTCCGCGGGTGCCGCCAGAGCGCATGGCTGTGCGCGACCGGACCGGCGATCAAGAATCCCGCCAGATGCATCTGTTTCACTACGACATCCTTTGCATTGTCGCGGCTACATCGCGGCCGATTGGGAAGAGCAGTCCTCCGCCTCGCTGCCCTCTTGAATCAAGGCATCGACGACCGCGCGCAGCGTGGCCGGCGCCGCGTGCAGTTCGGCGAGCGTGGCATGCTGAAAGGAAAGCCGTATCCAGCAATGATGCGCCGGGACGCCATAGAGGCTCCCCGGCTTCAGGCCGATGCCGGCCCGTAGGGCGCGACGGAACAGACTGGTACTGGAAATCGGCGCGTTGACGCGGGCCCACAGATGGAATCCGCCTTGCGGCTGCGCGAAGGTCAGCAGCCCGCCGAATTGCCGGCGTAATTCATCGGCCAGCACCGTCGATCTAGCGAGCAATTTCTTTCGAGTCTGGTCAAGATGCGTTTCGTGGCTGCTCCCGCGGAGCCACTGCGTCGCCACCCATTGGGACACCGTGCTGTTGCCGTAGTGCATCTGGTATTGCATTTCGGCCAATCGCTTGATCAACCGCGGCTGACCAATCAACCACCCGGCCCGCAAACCGGGCGCCACGCTTTTGGAAATGCTGCTCACATGGGTCACATAGCCGCCGGGGTCACGCGCGTACAGTGGAACAGGGGGCATCCCGGCGAAACCGAGTTCTCCGTAGACATCATCCTCAATCAGCGGCACGCGGTAGCGTTCGCACAGTTCCAGCAGCGCCGATCGGCGAGAGGCAGCCAGGACGGCGCCGGTCGGGTTCTGATAGGCGGGAACGGTAAACACCATCGAGACACGGTGACGCGCCAACAACTCCTCCAGGCGGTCCGGGATCAAGCCGAAGTAATCGAGCGGGGCGCGCAGTACGCGAATGCCCGCCATTTGCAACACCCCCAGGGTGAGCAGATAGGAGGGTGCTTCGACCACCACCGTATCCCCCGCCTGGAGCAGGCCGCGGCAGATCAGATAGAGACCCTGCTGGGCGCCGGCGAGGCTCAGCACGTTTTCCGGCTCGGTAGGAGCGCCACGCGCCGTCATGTGCGCCGCAATGGCTTCCCGTAACGGCGGGTACCCGTACATTCCCTCGTAGCCGAGCCATTCCTCACTGACCGGCGCTTCGTGAAACAGGTCCTGGAGCGCCGCGGTCGGCCGCAACGCCGCCGCCAACTCCCCCTGGGCCAGCGAGATGGTGTCGGGTAAGACGCGGGCGCTCGCCACTTCGGCGGCTAACGAACGATCGGGGACGAAGGCGCCGCGGTCAAGGACATCCTGCCAGTCGAACACGGCATCGTTGATCCCCTCCGCCACGCACACCACCGTGCCGCCGCCACGCTGCCCCAGGAGCAACCCATCGGCCTGCAGCTCGTCGTAGGCCGCCACAATGGTGCTGCGATTCACCCCCAATTGGTCGGCGAGGAGGCGTTGAGGCGGCAGCCGGGTACCGGGAGGGAGTACACCGCTCCGAATCTGGTTACGCACATGGTGGGCCAACTGACGAAAGAAGGGCGTGGGGCTCCCCGAGTCGGGCTGCCAGGCAAGATCGACGTAATGCATGTGGTCCCTGTCCACCCTGGAGCGCCGCGGCGCCGAGTTAACCACGGATCGTATGTTACGGTATGGTCAACCATGCCGCCGCGTCTGAACGGCGCCTGTTGGGCGGAAATGCTATCGGAATCATTGGCCACACCACCATAGCATGAAACGCGTGCCGGCGCCAGGGAACCGAGCGGCGTTTGGTTGGGCGCCGAGCCCAGGGCTTGGTGGTGTACATATCCCCCTCCAACTGCTATGACCGTAGCACGAAAAAGGTCACGTCTGACAGAGTAGGCAGCATGGAACGCTTGGTTGGGTGCCGCGCGTGGCACTTGGTTGTGTACAGAGCAGGCTGAAGGTGTTATTAAATCCCGATGTATTCTATTGATTTAGTGCAAACAACCTACTGGATCCCTTTCCAGTGAGTTGGGTCGGCGAGAGGGCACGTCAATGCCGGGAACTATCGTGATCCTGGGAACGCTCGATACCAAGGCCGCCGAGATCCGCTATCTCCGGGATGCCGTCGCCGCGCGCGGCGCGACGACACTGATCGTGGATACCGGGATTCTGGGCCTGCCGGCCTTCGCTCCCGATATTGATCGTCATGCAATCGCCGCCGCCGCCGAGACGAGTATCGACGCCCTGGCCGGCGGGGGCGACCGTGGCGCAGCAGTCGAGCGCATGGGCGTGGGCGCCGCCCGTGTGGTAGCGGATCTGTATGCTCAGGGCAAGATAGGCGGGATCATTGCTATCGGCGGCTCCGGCAATGCCGCCATCGCCGCCGCCGCCATGCGCGCCGTGCCGGTCGGCGTGCCCAAACTGCTGGTGACCACCATAGCGGCGGGCGATACGCGCCCCTACGTTGGCAGTACCGACATCACTCTGATGTATTCGGTAGTAGATATCGCGGGCATTAATCGGCTCAGCCGGCGCATTCTGACCAACGCGGCCGGGGCGATCGTCGGCATGGTCGAGGCGGGCACGGCCGCATCCACGGATCAAGCGGATCGTCCCCTGGTGGGGGCGACGATGTTCGGCGTCACTACCCCCTGCGTTACCATCGTCCGCGAGCAACTTGAGGCGCTCGGCTACGAAGTGCTTGTCTTTCATGCCACCGGCGTGGGCGGGCGCTCCATGGAATCGTTGATTCGCGATCGCTTTCTTACCGGGGTGCTGGACATCACCACCACCGAACTGGCCGACGAGGTGGCCGGCGGCACCTTGAGCGCGGGACCGGATCGGCTGGAAGCGGCAGGGCGGGCCGGGATTCCGCAAGTGGTCTCGCTTGGCGCGTTGGACATGGCCAATTTCGGGCCGGTGACCGACGTTCCAGCCGAGTTCCGGGGCCGGTTGCTGTACCGACATAATCCTGCCGTCACCCTCATGCGTACCACGCCCGATGAAAACGCCGTGCTGGGCCGGCTGATCGCGGAAAAGCTCAATCGAGCGCAAGGGCCGACCGCACTCCTGGTGCCGTTGCGGGGCGTCTCCATGATTGATGCGGAGGGAGCGGTATTCTACGATCCGGTCGCCGATGGCGCGCTGTTCGAGGCGCTGCGCGCCCATCTGGAACCCCAGGTTGAGTTAATTGAGGTGGATGCGCACATCAACGATCCGGCGTTCGCCGCGGCTCTGGTCGCTGCGTTTCATCGCCTGTATACGGGCGGAAAGGAAGTCGCGCGTGATTCCGCGCACTGATGCACTTGAACGAATGCGCGGCTCGATCGCCGAGGGACGGCCGCTGATCGGCGCGGGGGCCGGAACCGGTCTCTCGGCCAAATGCGCCGAGCAGGGCGGAGCTGACCTTATTATCATCTATAACTCTGGACGCTATCGGATGGCCGGGCGCGGCTCCTGGGCAGGCGTCCTGGCCTACGGCGACGCCAATGCGATCGTGGTCGACATGGCGACCGAAGTGCTGCCGGTGATACGGCACACCCCGGTGCTGGCCGGGGTGAACGGGACGGATCCATTCCGCCTGATGCCGCAATTTCTGCGATCACTCCGCGAGATCGGTTTCAGCGGCGTGCAGAACTATCCTACGGTCGGTCTTTTCGACGGTATCGTCCGCCAACACCTGGAAGAGACGGGCATGGGCTATGGCCTGGAAGTGGAGATGATCCGCCAGGCCCGGGCGCTCGATCTGCTCACCTGTGCCTATGTATTCAATCCCCACGAAGCGATCCAAATGACCGAGGCGGGAGCCGATATCCTGGTCGCCCACATGGGACTGACTACTAAGGGTCTGATCGGGGCTCAAACCGCGATCACCCTCGAAGCGTGTATCCCGCTCGTCCAGACCATACACGACGCGGCGAAGGAGATCAACCCCGATATTCTGGTGCTGTGTCATGGGGGGCCGATCAGTGAGCCGGAGGATGCCGCGGTGATTCTGGAGGGCACCAGAGGGGTGGTCGGCTTCTTCGGCGCTTCCAGCATCGAGCGTATACCCAGCGAGCGGGCGATCGTCGCCCAGGTGGAAGCGTTCAAGAACCTGCGGATTCGGGCGGCCGGATCGCTGCCCTGAACCGGCCTTATTGTCATATTCCCCTGCCGGGAAGCAAAGGAGTAATCGTGGTTCGGCTTACCATTCTCTATGGACGACCAACCGATCCCCAGGCATTCGATGACTATTACGCGAGGACGCACATCCCGATAGCCCGCAAGATGCGTGGTTGGTCACGGTGGACCCTGGAAAAGGTGGTCGCCAACCCCGGCGAACCGCCCCCGACCACTTACCTGGTAGTCGGCCTCTATGCCGACTCTCTCGAAGCGATGCAACGCGTCCTGGCCACCCCCGAAGCGCAGGCGGCCTCGGCCGATGTACCGAATTTCGCTACGGGCGGCGTGACCTTTCTGACCACCGAGGTAGAGGAAGTCGAGTTCGACGCCTAGATCGGATCGGGAATGCTTGTTTTAGGGGCGGGCTCGGTGCGCCCGTGCAAGTGTCTCCACCATTGCCTGGCGCAACCGATCGGGAAGGCGCCTACGCGGGCGCCGTGGGTTCAATTTGGCCTGAATTATTCATGGGAGGATGCTTTCCTGGGAGCGCGAGCGTCTCGCTCGTCCTCGGCGCAAGGCGGATGAGCACGGGGACGGGCAAGATGCCCGCGCTCCGTGAATAATCCAGGTTAGGGCAGACGAAGGAATTAAGCATGTCTGAGCGGACGTTGCGGATCGTGCAGGTAGGAACGGCGCCGACTGGGATTGGGACGGCATGGCTCTCCATTCTTCAGGAATCACCCGAATGGGATCTGGCCGGCGTGGTTGATGTCGTGCCCGAGCATCGGGCCGCGGCAATCCAGTCCGCCCATCTTCCCGCCGATCGGGCTTTCGGGTCGATCGTGGACGCGGCCCGCTCGATCGAGTTCGACGCCGTCGCCGTGATCGCGCCCTCCCCATTGCATACGGACCTCGCTTTGCAGGCCCTGCAGGCCGGCAAGCATGTGATTGTGGAGAAGCCGTTCGGCATCGACTTCGAGCAGGCGCGTGCCGTGGTCGCCTTCGCCGAGCAGCGGGATCTGCGGGTGATGGTCGATCAGAATTACCGATACCTGCCCGATGTCCTGGCCCTGCGCCGCGCCGTACAGGAGGAGACGGCGGGCAGGCCGGGGTTCGTCACCGTCACCTTCAATTGTGATTGGCCTGCCCGTACCTACCAGGCCGGCATGGCCAACACCATGCTCCTGGAGATGGCGATCCATCACTTCGACTCGCTTCGTTTCGTCTTGGGGAGCGACGCGCTGACCGCATCCGGACGAACCTGGCGGCCGCCCTGGACGCACTACGCGGGCGATACCTGGGTGGCGGGCGCCTTCACGTTTCCCCGTCAAGTACACGCCCTCTATAACGGCAGCCTGGAAGCGCCCGGGGCGGGGGAGCCCTGGCAGGGTCTGTGGCGCATTGAATGCGAGCGGGGCGCTCTCCATCTGGCTGACCTGGGAAGCGGCTTCGGCCTCTACCTGAGCCGTGCGCCGGGAACAGCTGAGTTGCTTGAATCGTTCGGCGCCCCGCCGTCACCCGGATCGGCCATTCCCGGCGCGCTACGGGAATTCGCGGCGGCGGTACGCGAAGGACGCCGGCCCCAGGGTGACGGTCGTGACAACCTCTACACCCTGGCCATGGCGTTCGGCCTGGCCCGTGCCTCGGCCGAAGGACGCACAGTCGATCTGCAACAGGAATTCCTAAGGGACCAGGAGATCGGGACCCGATGAGCGTGACGGTCTCGGTTACTCGGATTCAGGGGAGCGATCGGTGAAGCGCGACACGGCATGGGCGTACCTATTCATCGCTCCCCAGATGGTGGGTCTTCTCGGTTTCGCGCTTGGGCCGATGCTCGCGATTGTCGTCCTGAGTTTCGGCAGATGGGATTTGATCCATCCCTTTCAATGGGTCGGCCTGAGCGACTACCGGTACGAGTTCTCCGACCCCATTTTCTGGAAGTCCGTCAAAAACACCATCTACTATACTGGAGTCTTCATTCCGGCGAGCTTGATTCTTGCTCTGCTGGTCGCGATGGTGCTCAACCGGAAAATGGCCTTTCGCGGCTGGTACCGAGCGATCTTCTTCATGCCGGTGATCACGCCGACCGTGGCGATTGCCCTGGTCTGGTTCTGGCTGCTCAATCCGGACTATGGATTGATCAATATTCTGCTCTACGATATCGGCATTACTGGGCCGGGCTGGTATGCCGACATCCAGTGGGCCATGCCTTCGGTGATTCTGGTGAGCGTGTGGCGCAACTTCGGCTACAGCATGGTCATCTTCCTGGCTGGGTTGCAGGGCGTACCGGCGCAACTGTACGAGGCGGCGCAGATGGACGGCGCCGGCCGGTGGGCCCAATTCAGGCATATTACGCTGCCCATGCTTTCGCCGACCACCTTCTTCCTGATCGTGACGAACGTCATCGGCTCCCTGCAGGTATTCGATCAGGTGTACGTGCTGACGAACGGCCAGGCTGGGCCGGATGATGCCACGCGCGTCATCGTCTTCCACATCTACGAGCTGGCCTTCAGACTGTTCCAATTCGGCCAGGCATCAGCGGCCACCGTGTTCCTGTTCGTGGTCATTCTGGCGATCACGCTTGTGCAGTTCCGCTGTCAGCGGTGGGTGCATTACTATGAATAGGCGTGTAGGCACCGTACTCGACCAGCAGCGGTCCGGGCGCACCGACCG
>JAICHN010000120.1 GCA_025924845.1 Chloroflexota bacterium
CTCCTCACGGTTATACGCCAGGCTCAGGCCATAGGCAGTCGTCTACGGCGGTTATCAATTCACTTTTCACCGTAGCACATCAGGTCACTCCGTGGTAGTGGACAATGCACGAGTTGCAGCGTCCGATTCAAGAGGTGACGTACGATCGCCGACCAGCGGGAAGGTATGCATGCACATGTAGGTCAGGGTGCCAAAAAGGAGCGCGACAAAGAAGCTGTGGGCCAGCGTGCTGAGAATGGTCAGGCGCGACAGGACGACGATGCCGCCTGTAATGGCCTGGCATACCACCAGGATCAGGGCGATACACGCGGCGATATATAGATCGGGGCGGCCGGCACGGCTACGGCGCGCGACAAGCAGGAGGCCGACAAGGAGCACGGTGAGCAGGGCGGCCCCAACCCGATGGGAGTACTGAGCGGCGACTCCAGTGACAAACCGCGGCACCAGCGCCCCGTTGCACAGCGGCCAATCGAGACAGGCGAGACTGGCGTTGGCATGGCGCACGTAGGCGCCCAAATACACCTCAATGTAGGTGTAGCACACTATTACCCAGATGAGGATGCTCAGGACACGCGGCGGGGCCATGAGGCGTACCCGTTCGCCCCCAGCCGCCTCGATCACGAAGGCGGCGGTCAGCAGGACCGAGGCAAAGGCGACCAACGAAATACCGAAATGGGCGGCCAGGATCTCGGCCGACGTTGGGTACATTACGGCGAGGCCGCCGAGCATCGCCTGGAGAAACAGAAAGACGATCATGATCGGCGCCAGCACCCGAGCCTCTCGCCTGCTGCGCCAGAACCACAGAATGCCTGCCGATAGGAGGAGGATCAGCGTGCTTTCCACGGGGACCACGGCGCGGTGGGTGAACTCGATCAACGTGGCGGCATTGGCCACGCCGCTCAACTCCGGGACGATTTGCCCTCGACAGAGCGGCCAGGTGGCGCCACAGCCTTCCGCCGAGCCGGTATTGGTGACCAAAGTGCCTTGAATGAGCACCACCAGCATCCCGACCGTTGCCGCCACCGCCAGTCCACGAAGCCAGGCATAGACGCGCCGTGCCGCCGGCCCCCCCTGTCGATAGTCCAACCGCCCAAGGGCCGCCAGTCTTCCCGCCGGCAAATACATGCGTTCTCTCCCTGCCGTACCGGCGCTCCGGGGGCACGGAGCCGGAATAAATGGGTATCTACCCTTGAGTATACCGAGGACCGGCGCTTCGTTCCCGGTTTCCTATGACGCTTTGGTCAACCTCTTGAGCGTGCGGACCCCCTCGTCCACGGTGGGATCGTGGCCGGTCGATAGGTCGCGCGCCGTGGTCGATACCACGATCGTGGGCGCGACGCCGACCCCGTCAATCACTTCACCCTTGGCGCCCAGCACGCGTGCCTCGGTAATTTCCAGCCCACTTCCGTCATTGAGCCCGAAAAACTCGGCGCCGCCCAGCGCGCCCGCCGTTCGCGTGCCCACCACGGCGCCCAGGTGAAAATCGCGTACCGCGCCGGCCACGATTTCCGAGGAAGACGCCGAGCCCCCGTCGGTAAGCACGACGATGGGGATGTGGAGAAGAGGAACCGAGTTGTCGGTGCCTTGCCGGTCGCGCTTACCAGACCCATTCACTGACACAAACAACGTCTTATGATGGACGAAGGCACTCAGTAAATGTACCGCTCCGTCGATCAGCCCGCCGCCGTTCCCGCGCAAATCCAACACGAAACCGGTTATGCCGTTAGGGGCCGGCATGGCGCGCAGTTTGGCGAGCACCTCCTTCGCCGCGTTCTTGGTGAAGCCGTATAGCTTTACATAATAGAACGAGTGCGCGATAATGCGGATCGTGACGTCCGGGGACTTCATGGCACGCGGCAAAAGGGTGAACGAGAGTGTAGCGCCCGTGGCGGGCCGGTGTACCACGAGCGAAACCGACGTGCCCAATTTTGGAAAAATCAGCTGGGCGGAGGAGCTGGGTTTTTGGCCGTCCACGAGGGTGATCACGTCCCCAGGCCGCACGCCCGCCTTTGCGGCGGGCGTGCCGGTGAAGACATCAGTCACGAAGAGTTGCGTCGTGCCGGTGAGCGGGGATGTCACAAAGCCCAGGCTGGGCACCGGCCCGCTGTCGAACAGCTCGTTGATCTCGGAATGGAGGAAATCCGCGGGTAAATAGCCGGTGTGATCGTCGTGTAGACTGTCGGTCATGCCATACAGGGTCAACTCGGCCAGCGCGCCTGGAATGAGGAGGTTGTGGGGGATCAGGGCACCGATGCGCCGATAAACCTGGGCGAACTCTTGCCAGTCGCCGGCGGGCACCTCGGAGTAGGAGGGCTCGACTATGGACGAAGGGATGGTCACCCCATTGTTCCGTAGGGCGGTAGTCATCAATTTATAGGCGCCGCGCAGCAGCGTCCGATCGTCCAGCTTCTTGCCCAAAATATAATGAGCCAAGAGGCAATCGTACCCCTCCTTTGCCGTGTTCAAAGTTGGGACGCCCTGGGGAGCAACATCCGAGGCAGCATTGATTACCCGACAGCGGGCGGGCTGGGCCGAGAAGGCGCGGCTTCCGGCGCTCGGCCACAAGACGGCTATCAGCACGGCGAGGGCCGCCAAGCGCGTCATGGGCGGGCAGGGGAGGCAAACTCGTTTGGTCATGACACTTCTCCGTTGGCGGCCCGCTACGCGCATTGCCTTTTATCGTGTGCCTTTAAGGTACTGTGTTCGCGTCAAATAGGGGACAAAACGGCACACCGGCTCCCTGATTCTCAGTACACTGCACTATGCAGGCCGTTCAGCAAAGGAGGTTTTGAGCATGGGCTCGAAAGACAAAGGCACCAAGGAAGCGCGGAAGCCGAAATCCGCGAAGAAGAAGACGAAGGCGGCCCCCGTGATTCAGAGCAGGGTACGTCCGGCCGAAGAGAAGGAGGCGAACGACTGAGCACGAGCGCGCGAGCCATAGCCGCTTTGGAAGGAGTGGTGGGTGGCTGAGACGCCATTGAGCATCGAGGTTTGGGACGCGCTCCGTTCGCTCGCGTTTCAAGACGGAGAGCGCGTGGCCGTCTTGGCCGCCCTCCAGGAGTCGAAGACGCGTGCCACGTCCGATGTCGAACTTGAGGCTGCTAAAGCTCGCTTCGAGCAATCACGCCGGGAGTTGGCCGCGGTTTCGGCGGAGCGGCGAGCCGAGGAAGCACGGCTGGAAGACCTGGTCGCCAAAATCAAACGCACCGAAGATCGATTGGCAGCCGGCCAGTTGCATCATGAGCGCGAGATCCTGGCCGTACAGGCGGAGCTGGGACGTTTGCGTGAATCGCAGCGGCAGACGGAAGCGGCGTGGCTTGACACCACGGGCCGCGAGGAATCTCTGACTGCCCTGCAACCGGAGGCACGGGCCGCTTTGGCCCTGGTGGAGTCGGAGGCGGCGTCGCGCATGGCGGCGGCCGCGGAGGCGCTGCGCGCCGTAGAGCAGCGGATGAACACGATCGAGCAAGCCCGCCGTCAGGCCGCGCAGTTGGTGCCGCCGGACGTGCGGGAGCGTTACCGCGCGCTTTACAACCGCACCGGGGGGCGTCCGTTTGCCCTGGCGGTGGCGGGAGAGTGCTCAAACTGTCATGCCTCGGTGCCGGCAGCGGCGGTGCAGCAACTGCGCGCGCGCACCGGTGTCCCCAGTTGTGTCCGATGCGGGCGCCTGCTCCTGGCGGGCTAACAGGGGCCTAAATGCCCCACCAGAAGCCGGCGGCTATAATCACGTAAAGGCCGACCAGGGCAAGACCCTCTAGCCAGGTCGACTCCCCATCATAAACCACAAGGGCGCCGAGCAAGGCGGCGAATATCATGGAGCCCAGTAGGAGCGGCGGCAGGACCAGGGTGAGGTGCGTGGGCGCGCCGATCACGAAGCTGGCCAGGACGAGAACCGGGATCAGGGCGAGCGCCACCTGGAGGCTGCTGTTCAGGACCACGCTGATCGCGTAGTCGGGACGATTCTTGATCATGAGCTGTACCCCAACCACATTCTCCACGGCGTTGCCGGCCAGGGCGACGATGACCAAGCCCGTAAAGCCCTCCGATAGATGCAGTGTCTTGGTGGCAGGGGTTAGCGCGCCGACAAACCAATCGGACACGAACGCGGCGCCGATACTGGCCCCCAACAAAACGCCAATGGCTATGACAATCGGCCAGGTCGTTTCCTCTGTCTCGGACTGCACTCCGGTGGGGCCGCCGCGCAGCGAAAAAGGGATGCCGCAAACGAATACGACAAGGAGCACGATGGCGCAGATGACACCCAGCGCTTCTTCATGGAAGGCGGCAGTGGTGTGAAGCTGCGAGGCCAGGGTGGGAATCGCCAGGGCCGACACGGCGAGGAGGGTGAGCGTGGCGATGCTGCGCGGCGTTTCAGGGTTGAAGCGCTGGGTGCCGTGACGTAGGCCGCCGAGGAAGAAGGCAAGGCCAAGCACCAGCAAGCTATTGCCCAGAACCGAACCGATCAGGGCGGCCTGAATGACACTGACCAGGCCCGCCCGGAGCGCGAAGATGCCGATGAACAACTCGGGGAGGTTGCCCAGCGCCGATTGCAGCACGCCTGTGGCGCCCGGGCCAAGACGCGAACCGATCTGTTCCGTGCCGTTGCCGACCAGCGTGGCAAGGAGGGCGAGCGTGGCCGCCGTCACGATAAAGGTCAGGACGGTGAGGCTGGTAGCCTGCAGCACCGCCGATGCCAACGTCGCCACGACGGCGGCGGCAATACGGAGCCATATCCCGCGCTCCGGCATGGCGACCGTATAGGGTGCTTTCGCTTGTTGAGAATTGATACTCATGCTCCCTGCTCGACCATGCTATCGTCCTCCAATGAACCACGACAGTTGAGGCGGCGGCAGTCGGCGCCGGCGGGCTATGTACGTGAAGCATGCCGCAAGGGGACGCATGTGCCCCTTCCGGCGTGCGGCGCCGGTCGACCCGTACGCCGGCCGTGACCACGATGCCCTCCCACCGCTCTGCCCTTTCGGTGGGGCGCACAGGGGCCATTATAGCGGGAATGGGCGGCGTTTCGCGGCCCCGGAGAGGATGGAGGGCCAATAAGCAATTGAGGGGCGGCGGTATACTGGAGCGAGAGACGAACCGGAGCTGTCCAGAGTAGGTCGGCGCATCTACCTTATGTGCCCCCATGGCAGGAAAGGGCTTGTACGTGTTCACCCCTTTTGAAGATGATGGTCGTTTGGCGGCAACGCCCTTACCGCCCATGGTGCGCTGCAGGCATGCGGTTGAAGCGCCTCGCATACGGGACTTGAGCGAAGCCGTTCGGGCAGCAGTCCGCCAGGCCGGTCTGCCGGAGCGCATTCGCCCCGGCATGCGGATCGCCCTGGGGGTTGGGAGCAGAGGGATCAAGCACATCAGTGAGCTGGCCGTGGCGACGGTGCGTGCCCTGGAGGCGCTGGGGGCGGAGGTATTCGTGGTGCCCGCCATGGGCAGCCACGGTGCCTCCACCGCGGAGGGGCAGCGCGATGTCCTTGCCGTGCTCGGTGTCTCGGAGGCACTTTTGGGCGTGCCGGTTCGAGCCACGATGGAGGTCGAGTTGATTGGCATTCTCCCCGAGGGCATGAAGGTCTATATGGATCGTCATGCCCTGGGCGCCGATGGGGTGGTGGTGCTGGGACGGACGAAGCCGCATACCGATTTCCACGGGCCGATCGAGAGCGGCGCCGCCAAGATGGTGGCGGTCGGTCTTGGCAAGCGGCAAGGCGCCGAGCAGATGCATGCCTTCGATGTGGATGGGCTACGCGACCTGATGCCTAAAGCAGCACGTCTGGCGGTGCGAGCCGGTAAGGTTCTGGGGGCCATTGAATTGGTGGAGAATGCCGAGGAGGAAACGGCCATTGTGGCGGGCCTTGGCCCGGATGACATCGCCGGCCCAGCCGAGGAGCGCCTGCTGGAACAGGCAAAGGATCTCCTGGGTAGGCTCCCCTTTGATGAGCTTGATCTTTTGGTTATTGATTACATGGGTAAAAATATCAGCGGTTCGGGCATGGACACCAACGTGGTGGGCAGAATGCTCATTCCCGGTTTCCCCGATCCACCCCTCCCTCGCTATCGCTTGATTGCCGTTCTCGATCTGACCGATGAAGCGCACGGTAATGCGTTCGGAGTGGGACTGGCGGACGTGACGACCCGGCGCCTCTGGGAGAGGATAGATCTACAAACCTTCTACATCAATTCGATGACCGCCGGTGTCACCGGAGTGCAGCGCGCCAAGCTGCCCATGGCCTTCGCGACACCCCGGCTGGCGATTGCTGCCGCGCTGAGGATGTGCGGCAGGCCGGATCCGCGTCAAGCTCGCGTGGCCCATATTCACGATACGTTGCAGGTGAGCGAATTTTATGCCACCGAATCAGCCCTGGCGTCAACGTCCACGGTCGGAATCGAGCGGCTGGGTGAGCCTGCGCCCTGGGACTTCGACGCGGATGGTATGCCTGTGTGGTAGCGTGGGTACAGCCGCTCCGCAATGCGTGCATCCGCGCCGGCATAAGGGTGTCGGTGCACCTACTCCGGGACGATACCTGATGCGAGCCAGGTGAATCGCGCCTGGTCGATCCAGCGCCAGGGCGCCATGGTACGCCGCTCCGCCGCGCGAACGTCGCGAAGATCCCGCACCACGATGCGGCTCAGTCCGGCCTGATCCAAATAATGACGAGCGCTATAGGGGGACAGGCCGCGCGATAGGGGGAGCCGTGGGCGCAACGGCTCGTACGCCGCGTGCGACGGGGACGAGCGTTCGAGTGCGGTCCGCAAGGCAGCGCCGATGGCCCGGCGAACCTGCATTTCGAAGCCGGGCTCTTCCCACCAGCCGTCGGCCACCGCTACGATGCCGCCGGGCCTGGTGACGCGCGCCCACTCTCGAAGCGCTTTCCGGGGACGGGGCAGCGTCCACAATAAGTGACGGGAAAACACCAGGTCAAACGTGTCGTCCGCGAAGGGCAGGGCCTCGGCCCTTCCTTCCACGTAGGTGGTCGGAAGTCCCAGTTCCTGCGCTCGCGTTCGCGCCGCGTCGAGCATCATCGGCGAGAGGTCGACGCCCGTAACCTGCTGCCCCATGGCCGCCATAAGCCGGGCCATAACGCCGGTGCCGGTACCGACATCAAGCACCCGTAACTCCACCTGCGGATCCAGCCTGCTGAATACACTCGCCAACGCTCGCCGCCATGCTCGTACTTCCCGGCCGCTAAGCTTGCCATGGCCGACCTCGTCGTCATAGGTTTGGGCGCGTTCGTCCCAAATCTCGCGCAGAATCCCATGAATTTCAGGCTGAGTGCTCGCGGCGGTTTGCATGCTTGTCCTTCACCTCCCGTACGATCGAGCCACGGCCCTGATCAGGTTGTGGGGCAAGGGTAGCATGATTCGCCGGCACCCCGGGGGATCGTGGCTTATTCGCCCGTTTCCGGCGTGTCCGCGGGCACGGATGGGCGCGCGCATTCGTTGCATCGTCCAAATATGGCCAGGTGGTCCAGGGACGCCTGAAAATTGTAGCCGGCGCTTAACCGCCTCCGTAGCTCATCCAGTTCATGGTCATCCATTTCCTGGTGGGCGCCGCACGCGGTGCATACAAGGTGGTGATGCCGCGTCGCCGATACCCACTCATAGGAGGCAGCGACATCGCCGAGAGCGGTGCGCGTGACCAGTCCTAGTTCCCGCAGCGTCTCCAAACCGCGATAGACGCTGACCAGGCTGACGCTCGGATACACCGCAACCATATGCTGATGGATTTGCTCGGCGGTGAAATGTCCCTGGAGTCCCTGAGCGATGTCCACGAGGAGGAGTCGTTGCGGGGTTACGCGCAGGTTATGGCGACGCAACAGGACGGCGGCCGATGTCATCCTATTTACCCTCCGCGTCTGCTCTACCAGCCACTGGCCACGCCGTGCCGCACTCCCGAGTGTTACCTAGGATAACGCAACCGGCCCGGTATAGGCGTTCATGCCGCAGTGTGTGGACGTGCTACCGGCCGGCTTCGCGGCCGTGACCAAGGGGCGTGGGTCTCCAGGCCCGCTCTAGCTTCACCGCGGGCGGGCGATCGTGCTGTCTGGATGATGACCCCTGACCGAACCAGGTGGGCCTGGAGACCCGCGCCCCAAAAGAGCCATCCTCGCTCACTAACGCTTTGTCACCCTGGGTTTGCCGTGGGGAAACGCGGGGTCGTATCATGCCTTTGCCATGACGAATGACCTGCTCATCCATCACGCGCGCATAGTCACGCCCACCGGTACGATTGAGGGCGCCGTCCTGGTGCGGGCCGGCCGGATTGCCGCGATCCTCTCCGACGGGTCTCTCCCCGAGGCACATGAATCAGTGGACGCGGGCGGGAACTATCTCCTCCCGGGAGTGGTCGATATCCACGTCCATTTTCGCGAGCCCGGTCAGGAGTACAAGGCGACCTATGCGAGCGAATCGGCCGCGGCGGCCGTGGGTGGGGTGACCACTATTTGCGATATGCCCAATAATGGGTCCCAGGCCGTGGTAACCACCGCGCGGGTGAAGGCGAAAGCGGCGGCGGCCGCGGCATCCGCCCTGGTGGACTTCGGTATCTACGCCTATATGACGGTTGGGTCGGGTGATCCGGCGCATGCCCTTCAAGAGGCAGGCATTATGGGCCTCAAGTGGGATATGTCGCTGGCGGGTACCGAGCCGGCGCCTGGAGTCTGGTTGCCTACTCCCGATCAAGCTTTACCGGCGTTTCAGACGGCGGCAGCGCTCGGTCTGACCATCGGCATCCACGCCGAGGATCGGCCCTCGGTGACGCGTGGGGTGGCGGCGTTACGGGCGGCCGGACGGCATGACACTGCGGCGCACCTCGCCTCGCGCCCGGCCGAGGTGGAAGCGCTGGCCCTGGAACAGGCGTTCGATCTGGTTCGCGCCAGTGGCGCCCGCCTCCATGTGCATCATCTAAGTTCAGCCAAAGGGCTCGAACTGGTGCGTGCCGCGAAACGCGAAGGGCTGCCGGTCACCGCGGAGACTATTCCACCTTTTCTCTTTCTCGATTCGCGCGACTACGGTCGGCTCGGCACGGCGATGAAAATCTATCCGCCGGTGAAGGAACCGGCGGATCGCGAGGCACTCTGGGAAGGGCTGCTTGACGGCTCAATCGACTGCGTGGCCACCGACCATGCGCCGCATACGGCCGAGGAGAAGCGCAAGGGCGTGTGGGAGGCGGCAGCCGGAGCCATCGGCGTGCAGACCTCGCTGTCGCTCCTCCTGACTGAAGTCGCGTCCGGGCGCTTAGCTTTGTCACGCTGTGTGGAATTGTTGTCCGCCAATCCGGCACGCATTCACGGCCTCTATCCGAGGAAGGGCGCCATCGTGCCGGGGGCGGATGCGGATCTGGTGTTGGTTGACCTGAGCCGCACCGCCGTGATCAGGAACGAGGACATGCTGACCCCCAACCATCTGACGCCCTTCCACGGGATGGAGGTGCGCGGGGTGCCCTATCGAACCTGGCTGCGTGGCCGGCTCACCGCGGCGGATGGCCGACCAACCGACCAAGGCGTTGGACAACAGATTCGACCGGGCACGGGGGCCATTACGACGCCGCCAGCGGTACGGTAGCGCGCACGGCGGACTCCAGATCGATCAGCGAGGTGGCGTGCCTGTCATAGCGGTTGGTGCAGGTGAACAGGATAATCTGATGGGCCGTATCCAGATGGTTGAGCAATTCCGCCGTCCTGGCTAACCGCTCGTCGTCGTAGTTGACAAAAGGATCGTCCAGGAGCAGGGGCGGTTTTCTCCCTTCGCAGGCCAACTGCAAGAGGGTGAGCCTGGCCGCCAAATAGATTTGGTCCTGGGTGGCTCGGCTCAGTTTGTCAGCTTCCACGGGTCGCGGGCTATCCGGCGTGAAGACCAGGAGATGAAGCCCATCGGTATCGATCCACGCCTCGACCTGGTTGTAACGGCCGCTGGTTATCTGGCTCAAATAGCCCGCCAGGCCGGCACGGAAGGCGGTGCCGGCTTGCAGCAACGTTTCGGAAAGAGCATCGCGCAGACCACCACGCGCCGCTTCCAGGCCCTTGCGCCGTCGCTCAATGCGGGCCAGGCGCACCTGTTCCACGGCAAGCTCTTCATCGAGCGCGGCCAACATTTCGCTGTTCACTTCAAAGGCGCTCAGCTCTCCCTCGAGCCGATACACCTCTCGCAAGCGCTCCTCGCGCCGTCCCTGGACCGCGTGGAGTTGTTCGTCGGCGTGCCGATAGTCGACCAATGAAAGGCGGCTGGGGGCGAGCCCGGCAAGTTCCTCCCTGCGGTTCGCAATCACTTCATGTACGCGGCGTAGTTCTTCGTCGCGATCGGCGCTCCGCCGCTCGCCCAGTAGACCGGCAATGTGCCGGCGCCGCGCCGCGTGGGCCTCCCCCACTGGGCGTAACTCTCGAACCACGGCGGCAAGTTCATCGCTGCTTCGTAGGCCATAGGCGGCCAGCACCTTCCGGCATTCCTCCTGAAGACCGCTGACTCGCGTGGTAATCTGGTGGAGTTCCTCGGACACCTCGCGCGTATCTTCTATTTCGGCAGGCTTCGACGACCGCAGGCCCAGCCCGATCAGTACGATCCCGACGAGGGCAGCCAGGCCGACCGGATACAGTCGGCTGATGCCGGCAGCGGCCACGCTCGCGCAGATTTCGAGGATGCCGACGATGACAAGCACTGGACTGGCCGATTTTGACCGCGCTTGTAGCCGGCTGAGCAGCAAGCCGGCCAGTTGCTCATTGATCTCAGCCTCGCGTTGGCGTGCCGCCGCCACCTGCTGTTCCAGCCCGCTTACCCGATCGAAGGCGCTCGCCAGCGCCCCGTACTCTACCTGACTCAGCTTGTCCGCCAGGTCCGCTATATCTTCCTGCGTCCGGTCGGGCTCAAGCGACATGGCGTGCTCCTCGAGCAGAGCACACTCTTCCTCGAGGGTTTGAATACGATCGCTGATTTCTATTTTCTCGGACCAGGCGAGAACTTCCTTCTCCATGGCGAGTACATCATCTCGGCGGCGGACCAGCAGGTTAAGGTTCTCGTGATAGTCATCCAGCCTTCCCGCCATGGTCGTACGCATCTTGTGTAAAGAGTCCACTCGATCTCGCGCCATGCGCAAGGGGCCGGTATCGCTTGAGCGCCGTAGGCTACCTGACGTCATAGCCGTCAACTCCCGATCGATGGCGCGCAGCACTTCCGTGGCGTCCGCCTGTCGACTTCCCGTCATCTTGGCCTGAAGTCGTTGGCTCAACGGCGCGGCGGCGGCGGGAAGACTGCTGACCTCCTCGCTGCGCACGCATGCCGTATTGACGTACGTGTCGATCGTCATGGCGCCGAGGCGGTCGCCGATCAGGTGCAGCGCCTCGGCCGGATCCTCGATGGAACCCTGCGAGGCGCCGTCAAGGCCGTGCCAGGACAGCTGTAGAGTACGTAGCTGAAAGTCCTTGGCGAGACTATAGCAGACATCCTGATCCTCGAATTCGAGGCGAAGCCGGAAACGCTCGCTCTGGCCCCATCTGGTGAACTCGTCGAGGACATCATCCGGCGCGTTTGGATCCATGAAGAGGGCCACGAGGATAGCTGCTTGAATGGTGCTCTTGCCCGCTTCGTTCGCGCCCTTGACCACGGTAAAACCGGCATGGAAAGTAAG
>JAICHN010000121.1 GCA_025924845.1 Chloroflexota bacterium
CAATCGATCCATGCATTGCCCGCGCGGACTTTCGTTCAGACCACTCCAGGGATGGCCGCCAGCCACAACTGATTCGCGCCCGTGCAGGTGAGCAATACCCGGTGCTTACTCGCCGATGCGATGCCCAGGGGCGCCGCTAAAGGACCTGGCACGGTATTCAACGCGTAGAAGGCAGGCTGCACCACGCCCGGTGTGAAGAGCAGAAGCTTGTTATCAGCGGGGTCGGTAGCGAGCACCCTGCCGTCCGCCAACGGCAGCACACGGGGCGAATGAAGGGTATCCGTGATGGCGAGGGGCCAGGTATGCTGAAGCTGCCAGTCCGCCGAAAAAAGATCGAGCGCGCCAATCTGGCCGTCTACCACGTACATGCCGCCTCCAGGCGCGGGCGCCACCGCCGTGGGCTGTTGAAAAAGAAAGGTCTTGCCGCCGTCGGGCGACGCGGTCTCTTGATGGACAATGTTCAGCCCGGTGTCCAGGGTAAATATGGAGTTGGTGGCCGGGTCAGCCACGTATATCTGCCCCTGAGCATCCACCGCGATACCGCGGGCATGGATCAACGGCACCGCGCGGGAGCTACTGTTGACCAACGCCCCATTTGTGGTGTATTCGAGGACAATGCCGGTATCGCTGTCCAGCACTACCAGATGGCCATCAGGGGTGAGCACGAGGCTTGAAGGCGAGGACAATAGTGCTCCCCGCGCGGACTTCGTAATGGTCCGCACGAGTTTGCCGTGCTTATTCAGCACCGCGACACGATGATTTCCCGTGTCCGCCACGTAGATTAATCCGTCCGAAGCTTGCACCGCCTCTTGAGGGGCGAGCAGAGTGGACTCAGCATCGGCGCCACCTAAAACCGTGGTCGGCGTAATCGGCGTGCCGGGCGAAACCACCAACTTTACCGGTATGGCGGTCGGGATCGAGGTCGGGACTATCGACCCGGATCCAAGCGGATTGGGCGATGCGGTACTGGTTGAGTACACCTGCTGAAGCACGACGACGGAAACTACAATCACGATGAGGAGCGCCACGGTGGCCATAATCATGGGCGGCGTCCAGACCGAAGTTTGGGCGGACGTGCCTTGCTCGCCCGATGTCGCCCCGCTCAACGGGCCCACTGCCGATCTCGGTCGCCGACCCAGCGACCGCGCGAGACTCCGCAACACGCCCACAAGCGACTGATCGCGGAAAGGCGGCTTTCCACCGGCCATCAGATAATCCCTTTTCTATCCAGGTACCCAAGTTCGTATCCAGTATGGCAGCGAAAGGCACCGAAGCACAATGGAGGCGGACGCACGAAATCCGTGAGAGGGCGGTCCAAGGCCTTCCCGTTGTCCTATGATGAGATGTACTAGGTTTAGTAGGGCTGCAGAGGGAGGAATGTCATGAGTTTATCCGCCGAACTGTTCACCGCGATCCGGCAAGGAGACAACGCGCGCGTCAAAACCTTATTGGCCACCGAGCCGGCACTGGCCCAATCCTCCGACCAAACTGGAATGTCGCCTCTGATCACGGCCATCTATCGGAACCAACGCGAGATCATCGCGAACCTCGTCAAGCACGGCGCCGTGCTCGATTTGTTCGCGGCGGCCGCGCTTGGCGATACGGCATGGCTGGAGCAATCGGCAACGGAGCGGGCCCGACACCTTGATGACTACAGTGCCGACGGATGGACCGCGCTGTCCCTGGCAGCCCACTTCAACCAGGTGGAAGCGGTCAAAATCCTGCTCGAACAGGGCGCTGATCTCCATGCGCGGTCGCGCAACGCCAACGGCAATACTGCCTTGCATGCCGCCCTCGCCGGTGGGAGCGGTGAGGTGGCCGGCGTTCTTCTCGAACGAGGAGCCGACGTCAACGCCGCCGATGCCGGAGGCTGGACTCCGCTCCATCTTGCCGCCGCGAACGGCCGTGCCGATTTGGTCAGGCTCGTGCTAAGGTACCAACCCTTCATCGATCCGGAAAACAGGGAAGGACTGACCCCCCTCGTTCTGGCTGAGCGCGGTGGGCACCCTGAAGTGGCTGCTTTGTTGCGGCCCCACAGTGCCGAGAACCTGGATTGAACCATGCATCCGGAGACAACCGCGTCACGAAGCCGCTTTACAGATCCATCCCCTGACTCCGTGTATACTCCGGGTTATGTTTATCAGAAGATGACGCCTCCAGGCCCCAGCAAATGATGCATACGTTTTTGGCTGACGGCCTCAGGGACTCGGTCGATCCAAGGGGAAATGAATGAGTACGGATCCGGCTTTGCTCACGGTTCGGGATCTGCGGACCCATTTTTTTACGCGCGCCGGCGTGGTCAAGGCCGTGAACGGGGTGAGCTTCGACCTTCGGGCCGGGGAGACACTGGGGATCGTGGGAGAGTCGGGCTCCGGCAAAAGCGTCACTGCCCTGTCGATCATGCGGCTGATTCCTACGCCGCCCGGCCGTATTGTTTCCGGAAAGTTGCTGTTTGCCGGGCAGGATCTGCTGACCATCGGCAAAAGCAGATTGCGGCAACTACGCGGTAACGAGATTAGCATGATCTTTCAGGATCCTATGACATCGCTCAATCCGGTATTCACCATCGGTCACCAACTCGAGGAAACGCTGCATGCCCACACGCGCCTGACCCGTACCCAGGTGCGGACGCGCGCCGTCGAGTTGCTTGAACGGGTTGGTATTCCGGCCCCCGAGAAGCGGTTGAAAGATTATCCTCATAACTTCTCGGGGGGAATGCGGCAGCGCGTGGTCATTGCCATCGCTCTCGCCTGCAATCCCAAACTGATTATCGCCGACGAACCGACCACGGCGCTTGATGTCACAATCCAGGCCCAAATCCTGGATTTGCTGCGTTCGCTCAGCCACGACTTCGGGACCGCCGTCTTGCTCATTACCCACGATCTTGGCGTGGTGGCAGGCATGTGCGATCGGATCGTCGTGCTCTATGGAGGGCGGGTGCTGGAGACCGGTACGGTGGACGAGATCTTCAAAGCATCCCGACAGCCCTACACGCAGGGCCTCCTTCGGTCCATTCCCCGCCTGGATCAACCGCGCGGCAACTTGCTGCAGCCGATACCGGGGAGCCCACCCGACATGCTGCACCCACCGATGGGTTGCCCGTTCATGCCCCGCTGTCCCCTGGCCATGGAGCGCTGTACAGTAGAAATGCCGCCCCTGGTTCGGATCGGCAATTCGCCGACCCACGAGGCCGCATGCTGGGTTACGGCGCCCCCGGGAGCGACACCGTGAACGGGAACACGCGGAGGGCAGGCGTGCATGGTCGATGAGCGAATCGGGAGTCGCCCTTCTGGGGCAGCCGCCGAAACGGCACACCTCGTGGAGGTGCGTGACCTCAAGGTCCATTTTCCTATTCGGGGCGGCTTTCTCGGCCGACAAGCAGGCGCGGTGCGCGCCGTGGACGGCGTGAACCTGACCATCGAGCGGGGCGAAACGTTGGGACTGGTCGGCGAGTCAGGCTGCGGCAAGTCTACGTTGAGCCGCGCCATCCTCCAGCTGATCAAGCCAACCGCCGGTGAGGTCTACCTCAGTGGCGTTCTGCTCAATACCCTGAACCCTGGTGACTTGCTCGCCGCCCGCCAAAAAATGCAGATGATCTTTCAAGATCCCTACAGTTCGCTTAACGCCCGCATGACGGTGGGCGACATTATCGGCGAGCCCTTGCTCAATTATCACCGAGGCGACAGCAAAGAGCGGCGCCGGACCACGGCTCAACTGCTCAAGACCGTGGGCTTGCATGAGTACTACGGCAATCGCTTTCCGCACCAATTCAGCGGCGGTCAGCGGCAGCGTATCGGGATTGCACGCGCGCTCGCCCGGCGCCCCGACTTCATAGTATGCGACGAGCCGGTCAGCGCCCTCGATGTGTCGATCCAGGCCCAGATTCTCAACCTGCTTGAGCAGCTACAGCGCGAGTTTGGCCTCACCTATCTCTTCATAGCGCACAATCTGAGCGTGGTGCGCCACATCAGCGACCGTATCGCCGTGATGTATCTGGGCAAAATCGTGGAGTTGGCGCGGAATGAGTCGATCTTTGCCACACCGCTTCACCCCTATACTACCGCCCTGATGTCGGCCATCCCCACGCCCGACCCCGACCTGGAGCGGGCCAGGCGGCGCATTATGCTGCGGGGAGACGTTCCTAGCCCGGCCAATCCACCGAGCGGTTGCCGCTTCCGCACCCGCTGTCCGCTTGCCCGAGACGTCTGCGCGGAACGAGAGCCGGCGCTGGTCGGTAAGACGGGGCATGAAGTGGCCTGTCACGCCGTACATGGGGTTGACGGTATCGAGCCATGGTCGACGGTTCGCCAGGAGGTCGGCTCCGTCTGACGCTTTAGACGTCGATGTTGTCGGATAGCTGAACCTCGCGCCGCGCGGAATCGCGTATGTCCCAGGCGCTGCGCCGGTTTCCTCGCACATCGCAATGACTGATCTTGGCGCCGCTCACATCGGCCACGCTGACCGCGTTCCACCCATTGCGTTGCACTCGGCAATGGGCCATCGTGACGTAGCCGCCCTGACGCACTACCACGCCATGATGTCCGTTATCTACAATGTCGCAGTCCTCGAACGTGCCATGCCCTTTCTCGGCCACCCACACACCGCCAAAGCGCCCATCGTGGATCCGGCACTGAATGAACAGCGGCTTGGCGCCGGCGGAGATGCGGACCGGATAGGTGCCGCCCTGAATGTCGCACTCCTCGATCAGCGCCTGCGTGCGATCGTACACCACCAGAGCCCGTTCCAGGGGATTGCGTAAGACCAGCCGACGTAGGATTGGCCGCGTCGCGGCGCCGTGCATATTCACGCAGGCCAGTGCCTGGGAAATGATCTGACAGTCCTCCAGCAGTACACGTCCGCTGGGAATATTTACCGCGTGAAACCGTGCCCCATTCTCGCCCGCACGCCCATGAAATGTGAGATGACGCACCCCCACGTGCTCGGCCTGCGCGACAAGACAGGTGGCGCCGACTACCTGAATCACCACATCCGAAGCCTGACCCATGCCGACCAGTTCGAGCGGCTTATCCACCACGAGCGGCTCGCCGTATTCCCCAGCCTCAATCTCAATCCGTGCCCCGGCCGATGCCACCTGAATCGCTTCGGCAATACTGCGCAAAGCGCCGCTCCCGTGATGTGACACCCGAAGGACCTGGGTGACGACTCGAGTCAGCGGCATGGTATCGCGGCGCCCCGAACCACCCTGGCCTCCCTCGGGTCGCCGTCCCCTCGTGCCCGGGCCGTCCAAACCACCGCTGCTTCGGGTGGAACTGCCGCTTTCCAGCCCGCCGGCACTTGTAAGGGAACCAGACACGCCGGCCCCGCCCACGAGCCGATCATCGCTCCCCAAGGGTGTTGCAGCGAGCGGTATACCGAGCGCCGCGTCCTCAACAGGGCCGGGCGGCTCCAGATGGCCGCCCAGATCCGCCGCCAAGGTCGCCTCCAATACCCCAGTTCCCTCCTGGGAAAGGGTTGGTTGGGGAGCGGGGGGCGGCGCGGCGCGACCAGCGGTCGCGTCGATGATATCTCTCGGAACGGACGTCGGCTCGCCGACCGTCGTATCGAGGGGATCCATCGGGCCGCCGTTTCCCAATGCTTGGCCGCCGGCTGCCGGCCGCTCACGCCTGGATCGAACATGCACCTCCGCGGCCGGCGGCGCTTGATCGCCTGGTCGCGCGCCGGAGTCGGCCACGGGCCCGTGCATGACCAGGCCGCCGCTATCATGTTCCAGTGTGGCGGTGAGCGCCATCGCCATGGTCTGGGCGTCGGGGAAGCGATCTTCGAGCGAGAACGCGGTGGCGCGGGAAATGACATCACTCAAGGCGCGCGGTATATCCGGAAGCAACTCGTCCAGGGGCGGGAACAGCGTTCGCAAACATGCTTCAAGATCCAGCCCGCCCCGCATCAGGCGGCGATACTCGGCGTCCGGTTGTGTCCCGCTGATTAGGCCGTGTAAGAGGGCGCCGAGGGCATAGAGGTCACTGCGGGGCTCGGGCCTGCCCAGTACCTGTTCGTACGGTACATAGCCCCAGGTACCGACCGCCGTCGCCGCGACCGGCGTCATTTGCCGGGCAAGGCCGAAGTCGATCAGAACAGGGCGTTCGGTACGGTTGTCGATCAAAACGTTGCTCGGTTTCAAGTCGCGAAAGATCATGGAAGGCGTCCTGGAATGTAAGTATTGGAGGACCCCACACAGTGCGATCCCCCAACTCAAGACTTGAGCGCGCGGCACCCTGCCTCCATGCTCGATCTGCAACTCCGCCAACGTTTTGCCCGGTATATAGTCCATGGCCAGGTAGAGGGGGCCGCTGGTACGCTGCGCGGTCCAATAGCCCTGCATGGCGGGGATGCCGGGATGGTCGAGCGTAAGAAGGGCGCTGACTTCCCGCTTAAACCAGGTCATGGCGTCATGTTGTTCCTCGGCGCTCGGAAACTCCATGGCCAGAAGCTCTTTCACGGCAACCAGGGAGCCGACCTCGTTGACATCCTGGGCGAGGTAGACTCGCCCGAACGAACCGGTGCCCAGTACGCGCTCCACACGATACCGGCCGTTCAGCATCGTACCGACCGACAAAACCTCGGCTACTCTAGCGCGAACCGGCGGCCGGGGCGGTCCATCGCTTAGGGGCGGCCGGCGCGCCGCTTCGGAGGAGCTTTCCAGCCTACCGCCGCAGGCAGGACAAAAGCGGCTGCCGCTCGGCGGATTCGCCCCACAGGTCGGGCATTCGCGCATCCAGCTTCCTTCACATCAGGTTTGGCGCGAGTAGACGATTCCCTCACCAACCGAGCCGAGACATCTGGGAACCACGTACGCTGGTGTTACCACTTTACCTGTTCGTACAGTACATGCCCAACCGCCCCATCGGCAATAGAATACGGGCACAACGGCGGAGCCGTTAGTCAGCGGCGGGCGGCGCCCCCTGCCCCGCGCCATTGGCATTGTCGGTTGGCGCCGCGACGGCTGGCGAACCGTCCAGCGTCCAGGTGGGTTTGCGCAAACCCCAGGCCAACAGGAACGCGGGCAGTACCAGGATGGTAACCACCACGTAAGTGTCCTGAAAGCCGTCCGCTACCGCCTGCCGGATCACGGGCGGCATCGCGCTGCCGGGTACGCCGCCCACGGAGATATTCCCCAGGTGCCCGCAGGCGGCGTGCCCGGCCTGGCAGAGACTACGCGCGCGCGACGCCGCGCGGTCATACAAGAAGTTGGTCAGTAAGGCGATGCTCAGGGAACCGACAATGTTGCGCATCACCACACTCAGGGTGGTGGCATCGGGAAGAGTCGGCCCGCGAATGCCGTCCAGGGCCATGGTATTCACCGACTGCAACATCAACGGTAGTCCGAAACCACGGACAAGCATAATCGGCACCAGTAAAGTCAGGTCGGAATTGACCGTCGTCCATAGGGCCAGCAACAGGCTGGTAATGGTGAGGATGATCAAACCAGTGAAAACCAGCAGTTTCGGGCCTAGCCTATTGTAGAGTTGACCACTGGCCACCGAACCGAATACGGCGCCGATCCCGCCCCAGAGCAATAGTAAACCTGCCTCGAAAGGCGTCTGATCGCGCAATCCTTGCAAATATTGGGGAAGCAGAAATCCCGGTCCAAAAAGGCCTACCGTTCCTACCAGGACGATCAACGTGCCAAGCGAATAATTACGTCGCGTGTAGAGGCGAAGCTGGAGCAGCGGCGCCGAACTCCACAGCGCCTCCACCGCAAAGGCGGCCAGCAGGAGTATGGAAATGATGATCGGCCCGGACACGGTCGTCGTACTATTCCAGCCGTCGTAGGCTAGGTTTGAGAGGCCGAACAGCAGGAGACCCAGGCCGCTCGAGGCCAGGACAAAACCGAGAAGATCGAAGCGCAGGTTGGCGCGCGTGGGGCTCTTGCGTAAGATCCGCAGGCACATGATGACGCCCACAATACCGATCGGCAAGTTCACGTAGAATACCCATCGCCAGTCCGCGTATTCGGTGAGGTAACCGCCCAGGGTTGGCCCCAGCGCGGGCGCCGCCAGCACCGGAATACCGAAGATGCCGTTAGCTTTACCCCGTTCCTCGTTGGAAAACACACTGAACAGAAGAGCGAAGCCAAGCGGAAACAGCGCGGCGCCGCCCGCCCCTTGCAATACGCGCGCCGCGATCAGCAGGTGGATATTCGGCGCCGCGCCGCAGAGGGCCGAACCCAAAGTGAACAACACAAGGGACGTTGTATACACACGCTTTATCCCGAAGCGGTTGGCCAAGAAGCCCGAGGCCGGCACTATCACGCCCGCCGCCAGAATGTAGCCGGTCGCCACGTAGGATGCCAGATGCAGATCGGCGCCAAAGTCGTGCTGGATGCGCGGCAGGGCCGTGTTCACGATGGTGGAGTCGAGGATGCTGGCGAAGGCGCCAAAGACCACCGTAGCCAATACCCACCAGCGATAATTGTCTTTTGGGGATTCGCCGCCGCTCGGCATCAAATCGATCCTCTCCACTCCGTTACCCATCTTTACTGCTCACTGTACCTGTTACGCGCGTTGGAGGCCGAACCTGCTACCTGAAAGGGGTGCGCCTCGCATTGGTGGAAATGCTGCCGACCCGCTTCGCGCACCCGAAATTAGGAGCGCGGGTCTCCCGGCCCGCCGTAACCTCGGCGAAAGCCACGATCTAGGTGCGCGGGCCTCCGGGCCCGCCAACGCGACCAACCACGAGCACCGGCTGTGCTCTCCGGATGACCGTGCATGGTCGAACCAAGCGGGCCTGGAGACCCGCGCCCATTTACGCGCACCCTCGACAGCCGCGTCAGGCGGCGCCAACTGGCCTGGGCCGCACCCGACGATGACGGGTTGAAACTACTACCTTAAGCGCCGCGGCCAGGTAAATGAGGGCCGGCAGGCTCATTTCGGGCCAAAGCCGAGCCCTTGGCGGAAGAACTATGCTCAGACGTGATCCGACGGTCCCACCACAATGGGCATGAGTTAGGGTGATGGTATACTCCTACCGTGACACGGCAGACATGTAGAAGGCTGGGCAGATGATCCGGAAAAGTGAGAATGAAGAGGCGCAGCGACTGGCGCGGGAGTTCGCCGCCTCGACCGGCAAGAGCCAGGTCGGTGCTCCGCGCGAGCGGCTGGATCGGCTGGAGGACCATTCGCCGGCAGATAGCGTGGCGCGGCTCCTCCGCCTTGGCCGGGATTGCGCAAGGCGTCTGCGCGAGCCGTACCGCTCCGTCGATCACGGAGACTTGTTGTACGACGACTACGGGCTGCCGCGATGACCCTTCATCTTAATGCCCGTTTACGGCCTGGCGTTACGACAGGAGCTACGAGCGGATGACCACGGAAGACACTCAGCGCGGCCTGCTCATCACTGGGGCGCGAGTCTTTACGGCTGATCCGTCCCGGCCCTGGGCCGAGGCCGTGGTCACGCACGGTACGCACATCAGCTTTGTTGGAGCCGAACACGAGGCCATGGCGCGTGCGAGACGGGAGACTGAACACGTTCATCTGCCAGGTGGGCTGTTGATGCCCGGCTTGAACGAGAGTCACGTTCATTTCACCATGGGCAGCGATGTGCTTCATGACCTCAATCTGGATGGGGTCAGTACGCTGCCCGCGCTCCAGGAGCAATTGCGCGCCCACGTCCGAGCATATCCGGAGCAAGTGTGGATTACGGGGTACGGACTTTCATATACTCCCCTGACCCATCTGGATCGAGCCGAGCGGCTGGCCCTGGACGAGGCGGTACCGGATCGGCCGGTGTTCTTGCGGGCCCTGGACTTTCATAGCGCCTGGTGCAACACGCGCGCTCTCCAGTTGGCTGGAATTACCGAGGGCGCCCCGCTGCCGCTGCCCAATGAGGTCGTACTCGACGTGCAAGGTTCGGCCACCGGCATGCTGAAGGAACGACAGGCGTATCACCTGATCGAACGCCTCTGGCCTGAACCAAGTCGGGCTGAGCGCGACGCCAGGCTGGCCGAGGCCATGCGTTACCTCAATGGTCTGGGCATCACCTCGTTTCAGAATATGGACGGTACCCCCGAGCAGGTTGCCTGGTTCAGGCAACTGAATGAGGAAGGACGGCTCACCCTGCGCGGGCACTTCTACATGTCGATGCGCGAGCACTTTCCGCGCGAACGGCTGCGCGAATTCGCCGAGTTGGCTCGCGCCCCGCAAGACGAGTGGAACCTGGTGCGGGGCATCAAAATGTTCATTGACGGCGTGGTCGAAAGCAAGACGGCCCTGATGCTGGACCCGTATGCCGATGGCTCGGGCGAGACCGGCATCCCCGATATGGACCCCCAGGCGCACCGCGAAATTACCGTCGGGGCCGACCGCCTGGGAATGGATGTGGCTACCCACGCCATCGGTGAACGCGGGGTGCGGCTCACCCTCGATGCCTATGAGGCTGCGGCACGGGCCAATCCGGAACGGCTGCACCGACGCCACCGCATCGAGCACATCGAAACCATCCATCCTGCCGACATCCCGCGCTTTGCCCAACTCGGCGTCACGGCGTCCATGCAGCCCCTCCACGCCGTGCCGAACGAAGACCCCCGCACCTCCCTCTGGGCCGCCCTGGTCGGGCCGGCGCGGCTGCCATGGGCATTTCCATGGCGGCTGCTTACCCGAGCCGGAGCAGTGTTGTCGTTCGGCAGTGATTGGCCGGTGGTGACCCCGGATCCACGCCTCGGTATCCACGCCGCCCTGACCCGCCGCACCGCGCAGGGCGAGCCCGCGGGCGGCTGGCAACCGGAGCAGTGCCTGACCCTGGCCGAGACCCTCAGGGCCTATACACAAGGAGGCGCTTACGCGGAATCAATGGAAGATAGAAAAGGTATCCTCCGTGAAGGCGCTCTGGCTGACCTCACCTGCTTCGATCAGGATCTCTTCGCGCTTAGCCCACGGGAGATTCTCAAGACGGATGTGGTGCTGACCGTGGTTGAAGGGAAGGTAGTGCATCGGACCCGGTAACTGCCTTCACTACTCGGCGCCGCGGTTATTGGTATACTGGCCGCCATCCGAAGGACATATATCGCAAAAGTAGGAGGCATACGGCATGTTGGAACCCGGACACCGTCCCCACTCCGTCTCTTTCGCGGTTGTCTTGCGCGCCTCGTGCGCGATTCTCTTAACCGGCGCCCTGGCTCTGGCGCCTCGCGCCGCCTCGGCTCAGCGCGGCGCGGCACCGTTCGTCGATTCCGGCACCCTGACCATAGCCGGCTACGGCTCGGCGGCCGACATCGACCCCGCCTCGGATGAGCTTGCCTCATCTGATACGATCGCTCGCAACATCGATGAGACCCTGGTGGATTTCAACGGCGGATCCATCGATAGCTACTCTCCGGCCCTGGCTACGAGCTGGAGCACCAACGCCGACAAGTCGGTCTGGACGTTTCACCTCCGCCATGGGGTAGCATTCCATACCGGCCGTTGCTGCATGACGGCGACCGACGTACAGTATTCACTCGCCCGCACCATGCAGGCGGGCCTGACCAACGGCTATGTATTAGCTCGCTTTATCACCGATCCGATGAAGCAGATCAAGATCATCGATCCGTATACCATCGAGTTTGATCTGGGGCGTTCACAGCCCATATTCATCGCCGC
>JAICHN010000122.1 GCA_025924845.1 Chloroflexota bacterium
GCCATTCGCCTCAAGGACACCGCTCGGCTCGCCCAGCGCCCCCGCCTCACGCCAATCCATCCCCCTACCCTCGCCTCCACCAATTCCGCGCCCGCCCCCATCCTGCCCGCCGCGCCCGCTCGTCCCTACAAGCTGGTCCAACGAAGCGCGCGCATGGAGCGCACGGTTGTCCGCGTTGGCCAGGCTTTGATCGGCGGCGGCCGGCCCGTGCTGATCGGCGGACCCTGCTCGGTGGAAAACGAGGAGCAGGTGCTGGCTACCGCCGAGGCAGTGCGCGCGGCGGGCGGGGTGATCCTGCGCGGCGGCGCCTTCAAGCCGCGTACCTCGCCCTACGCCTTCAGTGGTCTGGGCGAGGAGGGGCTGCGCCTCCTGGCCCTGGCCCGCGCCCGTACCGGACTGCCCGTGGTCACCGAGGTAATCGCGCCCGAGGATACGGCCCTGGTGGGCCGCTACGCCGATATGCTGCAGGTAGGGAGCCGGAACATGCAGAACTACCCGCTGCTGCGCGCCGTGGGCCGCACTGGTATGCCCGTCCTGCTCAAGCGTGGACTGGCCGCCACGATCGAGGAGTGGCTGCTGGCGGCGGAATACATCCTTGCCGAGGGAAACGACCAGGTGGTGCTCTGTGAACGCGGGGTACGGGGCATCGATACCACCCTGCGCAACCAGCTCGACCTTAGCGCCGTGCCCCTGCTCCGTGAGCTTACTCACCTACCGGTAATTGTGGATCCCAGTCATGCCACGGGGAAGCGTTCGCTCATCCTGCCGATTTCGCTTGCCGCCGTCGCCGCCGGGGCGGACGGCTTGATCGTCGAGGTGCATCCGGAGCCGGATCAAGCGTTGAGCGACGCGGCACAGACAGTGGATTTCGCGTGCTTCGCCGCCATCGCCCAGGGCGTGCGCGATGTGTCCGGGGTCGCGGCCCGCTACTATGGGCTGGTCGGATAGAAGGGGAGCGTGGCCGAGTGGCTGACCCATTCAATGACTGTTCACTGCCGGAACTGCGGAAGCGGCGGAGTGAGAAGTGGACGACCTACCCCGCCGACGTCCTTCCGGCCTTCGTGGCCGAGATGGATTTCGGGTTGGCCGAGCCGATCGAGCGGACGCTCCTGGAGGCGATCGGGCGCGGTGATACCGGCTACGCGCATCCGGTGGGACTGGGCGAGGCATTCGCCGAATTTGCCTGGGCCTGGTTCCAGTGGGCGGTGGATCCCGAACAGGTAGTGCTCGTCCCCGATGTGATGATCGGTGTCGCCGAGGCCCTGCGCCTGGTCACCGAGCCGGGCAGCGGCATCGTGATCAATACTCCAGCCTATCCGCCGTTCTTCCCGACCATCTCCGAGTATGGGCGGCGGGTGGTCGACGTGCCGCTGCTGAGAACCGCGCTCAGCTGGGAACTGGATTTCGATGGGCTCGAACGTGCCTTCCGGGACGGCGCCCGCGCCTACCTCCTGTGCAACCCGCACAACCCGACCGGTCGGGTGTTCAGCCGCGCGGACCTCGAGCGGATCGCCGAGTTGGCCCGGCGCTATGATGTCGCGGTGGTGGCCGACGAGAACCACGCGCCGCTGACCCTGACCGGAGCGGTCCACACGCCGTTCGTCTCGCTCGACGATGCGCCCCCGCTTGCCGTGACCGTCATCTCGGCCGCCAAGGCATGGAACATCGCCGGATTGAAGTGCGCCGTGGCGGTGGCCGGCTCGGCTGAAATGCGGGCGCGCTTGGCGACGCTCCCCGCCGAGGTCGTGTCACGAGCAGGCCATCTGGGCGTACTGGCGGCGATCGCCGCCTACCGCGAGGGGCAACCGTGGTTGCGGGACCTGCTCGTCCACCTGGACGGCAATCGCAAGCTGCTCACCCAACTGCTCGCCGCTCAACTACCCATGGTTGGGTATGTTCCACCCCAGGCCAGTTATCTCGCCTGGTTGGATTGCGCGCCGCTGGGCCTGGGTGATGATCCGGCGGCGCGCTTCCTCGCCCGAGGCCGGGTCGCCCTCAGCCGCGGCCTTGATTTCGGTCCGAACGGAGCGGGATTCGCCCGCCTGAACATGGGAACCTCGCGAGCGCTGCTCACCGAGGCCGTGACGCGCATGAGAGCGGCCCTGGTCTAGCACAGGTTGGCACAGGTTCCTCCCGGTCGCCAAGGGCACCCACAAGGGATGCCCCTACGGAACCGCCAGGGTATGTAGGACAAGCTGCCCTAGCGATCCGTGCCTTCCGCCTCATCCAGCCGATCCGGACTGGCAACACCGGTCAGCCGGTTCCAGGTGACGTAATCGAGCGCCTTCTTCGGCACGTAATAGTTGCGCGTGCCTGCCTCCATGCTCGCCTGTCCATGGAAGGGACCGCGCTCAGGGTGCATGAGGTCAAGGTACGTCGCCCCTTGCTCGAGACGCGTACCCGCTGGAAGGATAGGGATTGCCCGCAGTTCGTCATCCTTGAAGCCGGGCAGCAGCGCATGGATCTTTTTTATGTCGTACGCCGTGTGCCCTTCAAGCGCCCCGGGAGATCCCTCAAAACGAGTGTTCTGGCCGGCAAGGAAGTCGGGGTGCAAGTCGCGATCATAATCTTGCTCGGATCGCGGACCCTTCGGTTGTCGTTGCTCGGCACTGCCGTGTACGGCGCGCTCCTTACGGGGGCCACTAGCGTTCGAATCACTGCCGCTACGCGTGCTGGGTTCCTTTGCCTGGAGGCGCGAAACCTGCTCCAGGGTGTGCCCTTCGTGTTGTCGGTCATGCGGCGCCTTGGTAACCGGCGCGTGCTTTCCGGGATCCTCGTGCTTCGCCGCTTGCTTCTCATAGGTCTCGGCGCTCTTGGCGGTACCCGTGGTCATATCCTGGCTCTTCGTCGGATCGTTACGGCCAGGTCTGTCGTACTGACGCTGTCCCTGCTTGGCCATGATGCCCGTACTCCTTGTTACATAGCTATGCCCCTACCCCAAGTATGGGCCGTTGTGAGCATGGGGCATCAACCGGATGGGCGGGTGCGTCTGAGTGATTGGACTAGCGCCTAAATGTGCGTGTTATTTCAGTATCAGGATCAACGTAAAGAATGGCGCTTGACAGACGCCCTAGCGGATCGCCGAATCAACCGATGATGTTATAGGCATAGCGGCTTGGAGCCAGGGCGCCGCGCGCGAAGCGGTCGGCGCTGAATAGATCGCGGTCCAGGCCCGGCGTCTCGCGGCCCAGCACCATATCGGCTACCAACTCACCCACCACCGGGCACAGCTTGAAGCCGTGGCCGCTAAAACCTAGGGCTCCGTAGAGTCCCTCTATGCCAGGCATAGGGCCGATAATCGGCTGCCAATCGGCACTTACGTCGTAGATCCCGGCGTAGCCGGACTGAAGGGTAGCGTTTTCCAGGACAGGAAATCGGCGGGCGGCGCGCACCGCGAAGCGCGCCGCCTCCTCGTGCGAGGGAAGAGCCTGGAAGCGATCCGGATCGGCGGGCAGCGCCTCGGTTTCATTGAGCGTCCCGGCCAGAGTGAGGCTGAGACCCTCGGGCCGCAGATAGAGGCCGTTCGTGAAATCGAAGAAAATGGCGTGTTGAGGACCGAAACCTTCCGGCTGCTGGAGCAGAATGCAGGGATGGCGCGTGGCATGCACGGGCAGATCCACGCCTACCGCTCTCAGCAGAGCCACGGACCAGATATTGGCGGCCACGATCACGATGTCCGCCGCCGGCTCCGTACCATCGGCCAGGCGCACGCCGCGCACCCGGCCGTGCTCCACCAGCAGCGCCTGGACGGGACTGCCGGCGAGGATCCGCGCTCCCGCGCTCCGTGCGGCGCGGGCGTACGCCGTGGTGACCGCTACCGGGTCGGCATAGCCGGCATCAGGCTCGTAGCAGGCGCCGATCAGGTCATCGGTCGTCATACGCGGCTCCAGATCGCGCAACTCGGCGTGGTCAATCATCCGCGTATCGATGCCGAGACCTTGCTGCATGGCGACCGAGGCGCGCAAAGCATCCAGATCCTCGGCGCGGGCGCCGATCAAGAGACCAGTTCGACGGAAGCCGATATCGCCTCCCACCACCTGGGAAAAATCCTGAAAGACGCGCAGCCCGCGCCGAGCCATGGCGGCCAGGGTCGGGATGCTGTAATGTTGGCGTACGATAGCGCTGGAGGCGCCGGTGGTACCCGAACCGATAGTCCGCCGCTCGAGCAGCGTCACCTTTCCGGCGCCGGCCAGATGATAGGCAATGGCGGTCCCTATGCAGCCGCCGCCCACGATCAACACATCCGCTCCGGCCACGTCCGCCCCCTATCCGCCCTTGTCATGAGCACTTCCGTCAGCATACCGTCCTTCGTGCCCCCTATAATAATGCGGTAGGGGTGAAACGCGGCGAATCCACGACCGCGCCGGCCACGTAGTATGAGGTAGCAAGGGGTTACACGCCCCGGCGCTGCCTGTAGGGTCGATATGCAGGATGGTGAAGCGTCGGACGAGCAGATCATGGAGGGCGTGCGTCGGGGCGACAGCCAGGCAATTGGCGCCCTCTACGATCGTTACGCCGGCGTGATCTTCTCGCTCGGGTTGCGGATGCTGGGCGATAGGGAAACAACGGAGGAGCTGGTGCAAGAGGTGTTCCTTCGCGCCTGGCGGCAGGCCGGCACCTATCAGCCGCGGTTGGGTCGGCTCTCGACCTGGCTGATGGGTATCGCCCGCAATCTGGCCGTGGATGAGTTACGGCGGCGCGCCGCGCGCCCCCGGCGCAGCGACGGGGACGCCGACGAGCAATTGGGTCGGGTGGCCGCCTCGGATGAGGGTGACCCGGTCGAGCAACTCTGGGTGACCACGCGCCGGCAGGAAGTTCGGCGAGCCCTGGCGGCGTTGCCGCCGCCACAGCGACAGGTAATGGAATTGGCCTATTATTCAGGATTGACTCAGAGCGAGATCGCCGCCAGGTTGGGCGATCCACTGGGGACGGTAAAAACACGGATGCGGCTCGCCACGCAAAAGCTGCGTGACTTGCTGCACGAAATGAACCAGGTGCCGGGATGAACGATCATCACTGCGGCGACTTGCTGGGCGGCTACGTCCTGGAGACGCTGGACGAGGCCGACAGCGAACGGGTTACGGCGCATGTGCGCATCTGCGTATGGTGCCGTGAGGAAGCGGGCATCATTGCGGACTGCCTGCACGACGCCATGGGCTACGCGGTACCCCCCGCCAGACCCGGCAGCCATGTGCGCGATCGGCTGCTGACTCGGCTCACCGAGGAAGTGGCGGCCCTGGGCGCAATGGCCTTGCCCCCGGACGCGGCAATTGGGACGGGCGCCGACAAGGACGCCGATGCCCCAACCGAGCCCACCGATGCCGGCCTCAAGAGCGTCCCTTCGGCGGCGCCGAAGCCGATGGAAGCGGCGATCAATCATGCCGTCCCGGTCGCGCTGCCCGCCGGTACGCGAAGCGGCAGCGCGTCGCCCGCGGTTTCGGTACGGGAGCCGCGTCTCCTGCGGCCCCGCTGGCTGGTGAGCGTCTCGCTGGTCGCGGCGGTCCTGGTAGTGGGACTGGGCCTGTCTGTATTCAGCATGCACCAGCAACTGGACGATCAGCGCTCGCATCTGCTGAGCGATGCGTTCAACGGCCGTCATGCGGCGATGCCTCTGGTTGGTCCCGCGCTGAAGCACGGGATGAGCGGTGAGGTGATCATGCGTCCCGGTGAGTCCGCGGGCCTGGTGATCGTGGCGGGCGTTCCCCAATCGACCGGGAAGATGACTTACACATGCTGGCTGCATCAGAATGGGCGCTGGATGTCGGGAGGCAAGCTGCGGCCGAACGCGAGCGGGATGGCCATGGTGGTGCTCGACAAGAGCATGAACGTCCACAAGGCGGATCAGGTGGCGATCACTCTCGAGCACGCCAATGCCACGCCGCGCGCGCCCTCGGCCCCCATGCTGCTCAGCGTGACGCTCTAAGCATCTTTGCACTCGCCGCGTTTTCGTTCACGGCGTGAGGCTCCCTCCATCCAGCCTGGTATAGATCAGATCGAAGTCGTGCTCCCACCGCGAACCGTCGTCCGAACCCTCCCAGTAACCCCTGATCGTCGTACCATCGTCACTGAAGGTTCCCGTAAAGGGCACTCGTCTCAAACCCTCACCCGAATCGCCAGCGGGTGGCCCCGTGCGGCTCGGCCGTAGCCACGCCGAATGCCGTCACCGGCGTGACCATGTAGAGGTCCCACGGCGGCGGGCCGGCGCTCGGCGCGCTGTATGGCGCGGTGATAGCGCCGTCACTGACCGTCGCCGGCCAGCCTTCCGCGGCGAAGCGCTCGGCGAGCCGCGCCAAGGTTGCCGGGTCGGTTACCCTAGTGGCCGTGCCCTCGAGGACGAGGTCGAGGTCGGGGAGCGCCATCGAGACCGCACAGTCCGGGTTCTCGGCCAGGTTTCGGCTCTTGCGCGTGCCGGCGCCGCTCGTGAAGTAGAGCCGACCATCCACCCACTTCGCGCCCACTCCGGCGAGGTGCGGGCGTCCGTCGGGCCGCGTCGTGGCCAACCAGTACGCCTTCGCCGCGCCCGCTTCGAGCTGCTTGAGGGCGCGCGACCATGGGATCGGCTCGGCACCATAGATGTCTGCAAGGTTGGTCTGTTCCATAGCCTATCCTCCTACTGAGGTCAGCGTCGTCAACTCCGGCGCGCCCGCGGAGGCGCGTGTCCCATACTGCATCCTCCCCAGTTCCGGCCCCGAGGTCAGCGCACCGGGGCCGACAGGGCGATAAGTTCGTCCAGGCGCTCCATCGAGTCGTTGACCCCTTCCGCCATGCCGGACTCAAGCATGCCGTCACGATCCTCCACCGATTGGAAGACGGCGTTCTGGCGCAGTAGAGTCTGGCCGTCGTGCTCCTCGAAGGCGATGGTCTGCAGGGAGACGTGACCCGGCATCCCCTCGAACTCGAAGGTCTGCACGATGCCGTCCGGGGACGGCGTGCCGTGGAAGACGCCGTGGAATCCGAACTCGTTGCCGTCGAGGTCCCGGTGTATGTACCGCCAGGTGCCGCCGGCGCGGGCGTCGAAGTGGTCGATGGTCATGCTCAGCCGGCGCGGCCCCAGCCACCGCACGAGCAACTCCGGATCTGTGTGAGCGCGGAAGAGAAGATCACGCGGCGCATCAAATTCTCTGGTGATCACGATTTGCGGTATGCCGGGTTCCGCGATGATCTGCGTCTTTGCCATGATGCGTTCCTTTCCGGTGCGATGCCTCGGTGCGGTCAGTCCTGGTGATCGTCCTGAAGGGTAGTGAGCAGCGTGTCGAGCCGGTCATAGCTTTCGTCCCAATACTCTCGGTAGCGGGCCAGCCACACGGCCGCAGCGCGGAGTGGCTCCGCCTCCAGTTGACTGAGACGGGCGGTCGCTCGGCGCCGGCGTGAAATGAGCCCGGCCTGCTCGAGCACCTTGAGGTGGCGGGAGATGGCGGGCTGCGACACCCGAAAGGGCGCCGCGAGTTCGGCGACGGTCGCCTCCCCGGTGGTTAGCCGGGCCAGGATGGCGCGCCGGGTGGGATCGGCGAGCGCCCCGAACACGGCACTGAGTTGGTCAACGGCCATTCATAACTATCTCCTTTCATAACCTATTGGTTAATAGTACTCCGCGGGCATCGTACCGTCAACGGTCAACCATGCTATGATGATGAATCTTACGGAGCCGCTACTCAGCCCGGAAAGGATCGTTCATGGGGCACGACCAGACCTTCAAGGATCTCCTGTCCCCGTTCTTCTATGACTTCCTCACGCTGTTTCTCCCCCAGATCGCCGAAGGGATCGATCCCACTTCGATCACGGCCCTTCCCACCGAAGTGTTTACCGATATCCCCGAGGGCGAGCAGCGCACCGGCGACGTGCTGGTCCAGGTCGAGCCGCTGGACGGAGCACCCGAACTGGTGTTCATTCACACCGAGGTACAGGGCAAGGAAGGTCCGGAACTCCCCTACCGCATGTGGGAATACAATGCCCTCTATACCCTGCGCTACAAGAGGCCGGTGATTTCGGTCGAACTGGCGCCTTTCGCCCGTACCGGTACCGTCGAATTGCGGCGCTATACGCAGACCTTGTTCGGCCAGGAGTATACCCGCCTGGAGTACTGGCGCATTCCCCTCGGTGCCCTGAGTGCCGAGCACTTTCTGACCGCCGAACCGATATTGGGCGCCGCGCTCGCCGCCCTGATGCGCGCCCAGTCCGGCGACCGCGTGGACCTCCGCCTGGCTTCCCTGGAGCGGATCGCGACCAGCGGCCTGGATGCGGCGCGGCAGTATTTGCTGGTGAACTTTGTGGAGACATACCTTACAATTAGCGAAGAGGAACGGCCGGCCTACGAGCAGCGGCTGGCCCAGGGAGGACACATGGCGATACAGGAACTGGAGATGACCTGGGGCGAGCGACTGCGCGAGGAAGGGCGCCAGGCGGCGATCAAAGAACTAGAAATGACCTGGGGCGAGCGGCTACGCCAGGAAGGGCGTGAGGCAGGGGCGCTGGCCGCCAAGCGCGAGATGTTGCTGGAGGTACTGCGCATTCGTTTTGGCGAGGTGCCCGATGCGTTCGCGTCAACCATCGCCCAGGCTGATGATGCACAGCTCAGCCAGATACTCCAGCGGGCCGTCCTGGCAACCAACCTGGAGGAATTGGTGGATTGATCGCGAATGATCCGCTCACTCCTCCAGAATCAGGCCGGGTGTTTTGGCTCCTTCATCGCTTACCGGAAATGCGGAAGGCCGGTAAGGATACCTTACCGGCCCCCGCGCTCAGCCACCGAAGCAACTGAGGGGGTCGGTAAGAGTATAGCAACCTGCCCCGAACGTAGCCCTTCCACATGGGGTTATGGGCAACGTTTCCTGAACGCAACCTTTCCGGGCGCCGGAAGCGCTAGACTCCCAGCACGAGCAGGTCCGCGAAGTCGGCCGGCTGGAGACTGGTGAACGCCTTCTGGGGAACCTTGAGGTAGCGCCACGTCGTCCCGCTGAGCAGCGTCGCGTTCTCGCACCACAGTCTGGCCGCGTCGTCCTTACGCGCTACATCAGTGTTCTCCTGCCCCTTGGTCTCGACCAACCAGTGTTCACCGCCCTCAAGACGCACCACGAAGTCCGTGTAGTAGAGGCGAAGATTCGCCGCCGTATCGGTATACTCGATCGTGAAGCCGAATTGGTCCGGCAGCTTCGCGAACGCCGCGACGTCGGGCGCGCCCTCCAGAAACCTGGCGAAGCTCCGCTCGAACTCGTTTTCGCTGGGCACCAGATTGTATATGCACTTGCTTGCTTCGTAGACCGAGGGGCGTGAGAAGGGGAACGGCTGGGTGTTCGACAGGCGTCGGGGCGATCCTTGCAGGGCCGGCTCCTGCCGTTCGACCAGCAACGGACGAAGCACCTCGCCGAATGCCTTGAGCGCCACATAAGCCGCCGCGTTCCGGTTCATTGCCTTGATTACGGTGGGCTGCTCCAGATCCACGGTCGTGCCGAACGCTTTGACCGCGAAGAACTCGCGCACCTTGGGCGCCAGTACGGCGAATTGCGAGGGCAGCTTGAGATTTTCGGCGATGCGCTTCGCATAGTAGCCGATCAGCTCACCGGCGGTTTGCGGTTCGGGGATCGTGTAGTTTTCGGTGATCAGCTTCTCCAACGAAAGCAGGTCGAAGCCTTCGTACAGGAAGGTCTGTTCGGCTTTGTCGCCCGGCTTCAGCGGCAAGGGCGGCGTATTGAACCGCCGCACGTCGAGCGCTTCGATCTCATCGGTCAGACTGCGTTTGCGCAAGAGCAGGGGACTCAGGGTGGGAATCGCGATGTCGAAGGCCGCTTTCTCAGCTTGGGGGGCGATGATCAGGATCTTCAGCCTGTCTTTGCCGACCTCGAAGGTATCAAGCTCGATATCCTCAATCCGCTCCAGATCCTCCACGAACTCCAGGAACGTCTTGTTGCCGATCACATCGACCCGCTCCACGTAGCCGGAACCGGTGTCGCGGAACATCAAACGCAAGCCGCGGCCGATCGTCTGCTCGGGGAGGATGTTCGCCTTTGAGGTGTACGGGCGCAGGCCGAGCACGACCGTCACGTTCTTGACGTCCCACCCCTCGCGGAGCATCAAAACCGAAACGATGGCGTTCACCGGCGAGCTGTCGTCGTCGGCCTCGCGGGCCAACCGCCGCGCCGCATCCAGATCCCTCCTGGAGATCTCGCCCTTGGTGTCGGTGTGAATCACCAGCGTCTGCTCGCCGCCCAGATCGCTTGGATACTTGCGGCGCAGGAAGTCGGCCACATCGTCGGCCTCGGCGGTGCTGTTCAGCATGACGAACAGCAAGGGCTTTCGCCTTACCTCGGTCAGCACGTCGCGATAGGCGCGCCAGCGTTCCACGGCGGCCACGATGAACCCCTGGTAGCGCACGCTGGCAATGTCGGAATGTTCCTCGGAAATGTTGGCGACGCCCTTGACCGGGCGCTTGACCACTCCATCCAGGATCGCCTGCTTCAAGGGGTAGTCGCTCACCACCCATGGGAACAGGCCGCCTTTGTTAAAGCGCGGCGTGGCCGAGAAGTCGAGTTGCGCGGCGAGCGGGCTGTGGTCATGCAGGGCGCGGATCACGTCGTTCCACACGCTGCCCTCGTCGTGGGTGTGGTGAGCTTCGTCATTGATCACCAACAGATTGCCGGCACGGTCGCCGATCCGTTCGACAAAGCTCGGCGATTGGGTCAGGTCGGCGGGCGGCTTCGGCCCCAGGACGCCCGTCATGGCGGCCGGCTCATCCTGCCCTTTTTCCTTCTTCTCATACAGCTGCTGGATATTGGTCAGGAAAAGCAGACCCTCGGTAAAGGATCGCTCGCCCTCGTCGCGCATCACGCAATCGAGGTCCCAGAACAGCTGGAGGCTACGCGGCACGAGCGGGTCGACGCGGAAAATGCGTCCGCCCGCGAAGTCGGTTTTGAGGCGTTCCAGCACGATCACGTTGGGGGCGACGATCAGGAAGGTTTTGGCGTACTCCGGCCCCTCCTCGCGCATGGCGTTCATGAACTGCCAGACCACGGCCAGCGACATCACTTTCGTCTTGCCCGAGCCGGTAGCCATTTTCACCGCATAGCGGGCAAATTCGTCGTAGGAGGCCAGCTTGAGGTCGGCGCCCTTCCGGGCGTAGCGCTCCAGCAGGTCCTTGCGCGTGCGTAGCTTCTCGACCTCATAGACGTAGATCAGGGTCTCGATCGCTTCACGCTGCGATCCGTAGTAGGCGAAGCGCGCGTGGTTGGCGAGCCGATGATCGGTGCGAAACCAATGGTTGAGCAGCAGGCGGGTCGTCGCCGTGATGCCCTGGTAATCATCCTCGCGCCAGGCGCTTACCGCCAGACGGAGCCCCGGCACACAGGGCGCCGTACGGAGCGCCGTCGGGTCGTCAAGCGGCTCACTGGTGGCGGACTTCCGCGCCACCGGACCTACTCCACTTCCACGGTAATGCTCTTGGTAGTGTCGTTGCCTAAAATATCGATCACCTTCACCACGATGCAGTAGCGGCCGGGCTGGTCATAGGCGTGGGCGACCTGCTGTTGCAGCTTGGGTTCCTTGCGCGTGCGATAACTTTGCCAGAGGTTGTGAAA
>JAICHN010000123.1 GCA_025924845.1 Chloroflexota bacterium
CGAGGGCATTAAAAGGTGGGACAAAGACCTCCGTTTTCGGCCAATGCCCGATAATCTTTTCCCAGGGCCGCCGCGCTAGTTCGCTTCGTCTGCGAGCGCCCTTCCGTGAGCCTTTTATGCAAGGTACAGGCCGCCCATCGCGGACGCGACGGGACCGAGTATGGTAGGAGCCACCGGCGCGCCGCGCAGCGTTGGCCGGGTTGACCGCGGGAGGAGCAGGCGCGGGTAGAGGCGACCGAATGGGTACAGAGGAACGGCGCGGTGTGGCCGGGATGGTACAACCCGGCGGGAGAGGTACAACGGGCCGAGGCAGGGGGGATCGGCCTGAGCGGGTCGAAGGCGCGGGGGGAGTGGGGCCAGCGTGGTTCCTGCCGTCGGGGCGGGTGGGCGGGGGTGGGGGCTCCCCGTCCTCCGCTAGGCTCCGCGGATTTTCGTCGCTCTCCGCAAGTTCTCCGCTAGTCCTCCGCTCGTCTTCGTCGCCCTCCGCGCGTCTCCGCCGTCTTCTGCTGAGGTTTTGTCTGTCTTCGTCGCGCTCTGCCCTGCTCCGCTTGTCTCCGCTGTTCTCCGCGTGGCTGCCGTGAGCGTTAGGGGCGAGAGCCGGCTTCATACAGGGGTAGGCTGTACACGCACAGATGTTCTGCTATAATGGAGGAGCACCGCCTCGCGCGGCCCCTTGCTGGGGCGCCGGGCCGCCGTCACTGGCTCGGTTTGTATTCCCGCGCGGGGAGGAGTGTTCGCTATGGAGTCGTCGATGTCGCCACAGCAGCATATCCGGCTGGCGATCGCGGCGCTGACAGGGCGGCCGGCGCAGGCACGCGAGGTGTACCGGGCGGCGTTCGCGCTGGCGTGTCTGGTGCGGCCGCTGCTGCAGGTCATCGACCATGGGTATGGGCGGTGCGGAGTGGAGGTGGAGCGGGGGCGGTATCAGCGCTGGCTGATCAGCTTGAAGGGGCCGCCCAAGGAGGCGCTGGCCGAGGAGGAACCGGAGCGGGTTGGGTAGTGACGAACGGCCTATGTGTCCCCCAAGGCGCGCAAATCTGTCTGGCCAGATAAGTCAGAGTATACGGCGAAGTGGCGCTTTAACCGGAGCAGCAGAGCGCTGCCAACGACTAACGGGCTATCTCTGCAGGTAATGCCAGTTCGGCTTGGCATTTCCACAGGTGTGAGTTTACTTTGTATGGTCACCCCAGTTCTCGGTCTACCTGCGCAGGCAGAGTGGGGGCGCTAGTGGCGACTTGCGCCCAGAGGACGGCGACCTCTAAGGTCGGGGTGTCGTAGGTGCCCCAATGACGCCAGGCACTGCCCGGATGTGGAGGTCGCTGGCGGACGGTCCCACCCTCGTCGATGAACAACGCGTAGGCTACCTGGGCTTTCTGCAGCGCGACAAAGTCGTGGATGCGCCCAATGTCCTTGCCGACGCCGGCGTCGCCCCAGAAGACGACCGGGAATTTGCCGGGCCAGATGTCTTGCCGTTTGTGCGAGGGCTCGTATTTGAACTCGGCGGCGACGACCACCATCCCCGCCTGGTTCAAGAGGACGAGATCGGCGGATAGGGCGCGGCGGCGGCCTGGCAACATCGGGTAGTCGTTGAACACGCGGTAGGGCAACTGCTGCCGGGCAATCTCGCGCGTGAGATGGGTTTGCACGGTCCAGACAATATCGCGCTCGGTGTAGAAGGGCACGGCAGCGTAGTTGTGCTGGAGCCAGGTGATGGCGCTCTCAAATAGGTTGGTGGCTTCCATTATCAATATACGCTCCTCATGGGTAAGAACGGCAGACAGTTGACCGGTGTGCTGGCGCTCTGCTAAGATGCGGTCAGCGCGCGGGCGAGTAGGCCGATCCATCGCCCGCGCGGACGGCGGGCTATTCGACCATGCGCAGCTTGCAAGGGGTCGGGTCGATAGCGACGAGCAGGGGGCGGGTCATGCCGGCGGTCGAGATGATGGCCTGACCGGGGGCCAGGTTGGGCAGGCGATCCCAGAGGCTCTCATCAATGCCACCGATGGAGCGCTTGAGCCGGCTGATCACGTTGTTGTCACCGATCTTGTGCAAGATGTAGTTGTTAATCAGGCCGAGCACTTCATCGGGCAGGTGCTGGGGAAGTTGGGTCACGAAGATCAGGCCGATCCAGCGTTTGCGTCCGCGGCGGGCGATGCGCGCCACTTGCTCAAAGAGGATGGGCATTTGCTGGCGGCGCGTAGCGGAAAGGAACTCGTGGGCCTCCTCGATGATGATGACCAAGCGAGTCATCGGTTCGCCGGCGTCATGCTCGCTGCGTTGGTAGTTGGCATCCTGCTGGAGGTGGAGGCCGCGCAAGATCTGGGAAATGACCAGGTTGTTAACCTGCGGGGAGCCGGTGTCACCCAGATCGATAATGGTCACGCGGCCGGGCTGGATCATACTGGCATAGTTCGGCGCGGCGGCTTTGGGATTGTCGAAGATCCCCAAGCGCAACAGGCGGGACAGGGCACCCTGTAGGGCGCGCCAACTGGCGGTATGCTGCGGCAACTGGCCCTGCTTGGTGAGGGCGATGATTTGCTCGCGGCGCTCATGAAAGAGCGGCGTTTTCAGGTAGGTCGGATTGGATTCCTTGGCGACCTGGTCGGCACAGAGATGGACGATGTCGTACATGTGCTGCAGAGTGAGCTTCGGGTAGCCACGCTCCATTTCGTCCAGTTCCAACAGCGCCGCCTTTTCTTCCTCCGTGGCCGGGTAAATGCCGAGCTGGCGCAATACATCGCGGGCGAGATCGTAGGCCTTGAGGTAGCGCTCTTCCTGGGCGTCGGTTAGCTCCAGGATACTGATAACGGCGTAGGGCGACAGATCGGCGAAGTTCAGCGAGAATTCGGCTTGCCGGGGATGGCTCGGGTTTGTGGTTTCTCGACCGATCAAGTGGAGGATTTGCGTACCTTCTACACCATTCGGGGCCAGCCCGCGCCGCTGCAACGCCTGGATCATGTGCCTATCGTCGGTCGGTTCGTTGATCTGGGTGTATTCGCCCTCGGTGTCAAAGAGGACGACCGCGGTGCCCGCGTGCTGGAGCTGGTTGACGAGCCCGGAGACGGTGGTGGATTTGCCGCCGCCGGTGGTGCCCAGGATGCCGGTGTGGCGCGGGAAGACGGTTTTGGTGAGGCTGGAGACGCGAACAGGCATCTCCTCATAGCCGACGGCGAGACCCAGGGTGATATCGCCCAACAGATTCAGCTTTTCGGCCGTCTCCTCATCGTCAAGGACGAAGACCGGGCTGTTGGGCAGCGGCCGGAAGCGGGGCGGTACCATGGTGTCATCGACTTCTTCGCCCAGGATCGCCACCTGTACCCGTCCGTGATGACGGGGCATGAACATCGAGCCGCGTACCGTGGTCGTGACGACGATGGGCGCGTCGGCGCGCAGGCCATCGGGCTCGGCGAACGGGCCTTCGACGACGGCACCGAGGTACTGCCGGCCATCGCCACCCTGGTCGAGAGGCCGGCTCTTGATGCGGACCAGGGACTGCGCGGGCACGTGGACGAGCTGGTCGGCGGGGAGCAGCACGGTGAGCGTGTTATCTTTGCTGGTGGGCGTATCGAACATCGTACGTCCAACTGCGCCCGCGAAGGCGGCATCGTCGGTCCACTCGCCGCCGGCGGCGGTGATATCTTCTTCGAGGTTGGCGAACACATCCGCCGGCGTTTGTTGCACGGGGGACAGAGTGGCTTCGGGCTCGTGTGCTCCGTTCGCACGGACGTTATCGTGGGCAGCGCTCATGTCGTTCATTGTCATACCTCCTGTATTGGGTTAATGGGCACGGGTTTCTCGCTCTCCCAAAAAGCGGAAGGGCTGGCCCGTTTCGGTATAGGCGAGTTGGACCGAGGCCATGAAGCTGTCCACGCCAAAAGTGGTGCTGCAGACGGTGTCGGCCAGGTCAATTAGCATGGGAAAGCCGCGGTGCTCCTGCAAGACGCTATCGGCCAGGGCGATGTGCGCGGCCTCCAGTGCGTAGTCGCGGTGCGCGTAGAAGATGTAAGGGGGCGCCGCGCTGCCCGCCCGATACAGCCCGACGATAATCTGGGACGCGATCTCCCGTTGGAACTGCTCCATTTTGGTCCTGACTCGGCCGCGATAGCCACCAGTCTCCAAGAGCTCACCGATCTCATACGCCAGGGTGCGGAACACGACGAACTCCAGGGGATTAAGCGCGTTGCCAATAGTGAGCAGATCGCGACGGGCCGGGGCACTGGGCACGAAGACGAAGCGACCATGCTCCACCAGTCCGGTGATGAGATCGAGGCTCAACTGGATCCGCTTTTCGTTGGAAGCCCACAGACCAGCAAGAAGCTCGTAGGGCGCCGGGTTGCCGTGACCCATGCGCCAGCGGGCGCGGGACTTGGTTAGTAGGATGGCCCGCTCGGCGTAGGCCATGATCCCGCGCCGGGCGAGTTCGCTGAGTTTATTGCTCTCCTGACTTTGCCCCTCCCGGTGCTCGCGCCGATCGAGGATCGTAAGCGCTTCACCCACCGGGTCGTTGGCCTTCTCACGCAGGTCGCGGCGGAAGAGCCGGTGCGCCCAGGTGCCCTGCTGCCCGTTGTAGGCGACCAGGCAGACACCGATCTGGGTGATGGTCAGCGGGATCGTATCGTGGACGACGTTGGTGCCGTCACAGGCTTCCACCCCGCCATTGAAAAGCAGGCCGCGATGGATCCGCTCCAGGTCGCTACTCTTGGCCTGATAGACCCCAGCGTTCGGCGGGGCGCCATGCCCCGTACTGATGCGCGGGAAGACCTCGGCGCGAATCGCCTCGCGGATGCTATCCTCCTGGGCCACCGCGCGGGCGACTTCGTCTTCAAGCCGACCATAGAGCTCCATGAGGTTCTCGCCCAAGACCCAGGTGTCGAGATTGACGGTCTGCGCAAACGACTCGCCGAAGGCAGATTCGAACTCCGGATCTTGGATATCGGCAATGGGCAGCGGACGCTCGGATTCAATTGCCTCTAATGACGTGTCGTCCATGCTTGAACTCCTTTAGCTAAACCTGCGCCTCTGACAGGTGTACCGCCGTGGCACACCAAGTTCGACAGATAGGAAGGAAAATGCTGCTGTGTGTCACAGGATCCTGGGAAGTTATGCTCTATCAGGACCATTCACCGGATGTACCGCGGCCGGGATGGAAAGTTCGACAGCGGGCGGCAAGAATTTATGGGGCGCGCAGGCCCAATTGTTCAAGAAAGGAGGGGCCTTTGCCGAGCGCGCGCAAGATCTGGCGAGCATAGAGGGGAACCAGATCGGCGGGCAGGTCAAACGTGTGCGTTAGCAGCGCCGTGAGCGCTTCCAGGCGCTGCGGGTAGGTGGGTGGGGTCAAGTCGGCGCGCGCGAGCACGGCATCCCAGGGGGCCAGGAGTTCGAGGGCTAAACGGTCGGCCCGGTCCTCGGCGTCCCAGATGGCGCTGACGGGGAGCTGACCCTGGTCGCCGCGCTCCATCAGATTGTAATAAAAGACCAGGGGCACGCCGGCGAGGGCTGCATGCACGCGCTCGGAGACAGTCGGTGGCCGATCGTCATCAAGTACCGCCGCGATATCGGACCCCATACGGGCCAGAGCCCGCTCTCGCGGTTGGAGATAGTCGACGAAGAAATGCGCTGCCTCATGGGCCAGGGTGAGCCGCAACTCGGACGGGGGATCCGCAGCATCGGCGAAGATCATCCCCTGCCCCCGGTAGGCCATCACGCAGCCATGGAGATGCCGATTTGCACAGGGAAATCGGTAAGCCGCGCCGCGCCGCCGGATCCACTGCTCAACCGTTCGCACCTGGAGGTTGGAGAGCTTCACTACGCTAACGGGCAGTGCCTGCATGATACTATGCTCAAGGGAGCGCGGAAATGGTTCGGAAACCCCGGCGCGGTCCCAGAAGAGATCGGCCAGGGTGCTGAGTTCGGGCCGGCTAGACACAGTCAATCCTCCTCATCCGAGAGCGCTTCATCAGCGGGGGGTATCTCGCCGGAGGCAAGGGGTTCCGATTCTGCCTGTTCGCGGTCGCGCGCGGCCGCGAGGAGGTTGGGCCGACGCTGCGGTAGCGCGATTGGCGCCGGATCGGAGCGAGTTTCCGTCGGCGAGGCATGCTGCAATGCCTGTACGGCGTTGGCCTGACGCAGTACCCGCAGCAATTCAGTCATGTCTGCACCGACGAATGTGGCAATCTGTTGGATATCACGCGCGAAATGATCACGGCGTGGCTGACGGCACATCGCGAGCCGGTGGTAGGCGGACAGATCGATCCCGAGTTGGGCGGCCAGCGCCTGGTCGTCGAGTCCCTCTTGTTCAATATAGGCTTGCAGGAGGGTGCTTATGAAGTCGGGTTCTTGTGCCAAGCGCCGGGTGAACCGGGCTAGCATATCTTGTTCAGGTGTCACGGGTCCGTATCCTCGCACGCTGTAGCCGCTTGATTATCCGATCTTTGTGCCGCTTCACGAGCGCTCGTTGCTCGGGCAGGGGTAAGTTTGCCGCCTCCAACACATAGGCATATTCCATTGTGCTTCGTACGTCATCCATCATCAGGTGCGCGATGGCACGATCACGTGGATCGGGCAGGACGCCGGCCAAGCGGGCCTCGAACTCATCGGGGTCGAGGTCCCGATTCGCTGGGTCGGCCTCTTTGTCTATCCAATGTTCCGAATCGACAGTGCCAAGTTCGACAACATCGAGCGGAATCTGGCGCTTTGTATAACGGTGCTGTTCGCGGTCTATCAGGTTGAGGAGATCGCCTCTGGCGGCCATCAGGAGATAGCTCAAGAGGGATAACTTTTGCGGGTTGTAACTCTGTGGATTGCCGAAGTAGTTGATGAGTGCAGTATGGACCGCGTCTTCGACAAAGGCGGGATCGGGGAGATGGGGAAACATGCGGGCCAGACGCGCCACGAGCAAAGGCAGATACGCCTCCGCAATCTGGGCCGGGGCCGTCGGATCTCCAGCGAGTAGGTTGTTGTGTAGCAGGGCCCCTGCAGCATCATCGGGCATTGGGCATCTCCGGGCGTTTAACTTTGCGCAAGACGATCACATACTCGGTACGCATGCGCTGCCCGAAGGCGTCGGTCATGTAGGGCAGGATGCGCCGCCGATCATCGAGGGTGCGTTCGATTTCCTGTTCCAGCTCTAACTGGTAGTCGCCGGGCAGGCAGAGCTGTTCAGCCATTTGCACGAGCAGAACATTCGTCGGAATCTGAATTTTGCGAATATGGGAGGGGCAAACCACCAGGACGATATGGTGGCTGGGTTTGACCACCCGGCCCATCTCGGCCAGCGCCGTTTGCATATCAACAAAGTACTTGGCAAGGGCACGGGCTTTTTGGGCGTCGGTCTCCGCCAGTTCACGGAGGAGGCGCTGAAGATCGGGGATCGCTGGTAGTGGCGTGCGCACGGGATCGAACGTAGCCAAGAGGCCGCGCTCGGTGCCGATATAGCGTCGGCCTTCCAAAGCGTAGGCGGCCGTGCTGATGCCAAGCACATCCTGGAGCCAAGCGACGGCGAGATAGTGGGCGCGGGTGTAGTCGAGGGCGGTCCCGTAGGGGGGCGAGGTGAAGACGAGATCGACGCTGTCGGCGGCCAGGGGCAAGTGGCGAATGTCAGCGCCCAGGACGGTGGTGCTGCCGAGGGGGGCACACTGGGTGGCGAACTCGGCCATCATGCGGAGCATGATCGTGAGGCGGCGCCGGAAGGTCGCGATCACATCCGGAGGGGTGGGATGTTGCCAGTAGTGATGGCGGGAATGAACCACATCGCGGGCGTTGGCGACGCTGGTGCGCGCCAGGATGAGTGAAGAGAAGGCGACCCAGAGAAAGCGGCGGGCGGGGATCGAGGTCTCTACCTGGGCGATCTGCTGCTTGAGCAGGGTGAGGTCGCTCGCGACTTCCGGCAGGAACCATTTTTCTAGATTGACCTCATTCCGCTTAGGTGCGAAGGGCACTGCTGCGCCTGAGGGGATCGCCAGCGGTGCATCCCCTTTTGCCGCATCGACCGCCGCAAGCAGACGCACCGTTAGCTCCTTAAGCTGGTCCTGAGTCAGTGGCGTGGCTTTGACCTCGGCGATCAGACGCGCGAGGGGATCGATATCTGCACCGATGGCGCGACGACCCAGCAGGCGCGCTTCAACGAGGGTGGTGCCGCTCCCGACCATGGGATCGAAGACGATTTCGCCCGGATGGGAGTACGTCTTGATACCCCAGCGGGCGAGGGGCGGGGGGCACTTGGCGGCGAAGGCGTGCAGTCCGTGGGTGGCATAGAGGGTATCGGAGCCGGCGAAATCGAGATCGAGCAGCCGGGCAGGATTCACACTCAAGGATCTACCTCCACACAGTCTCGTGTGACTGCGGAGCGTGCTAGCTGGATGGGCCCGTCACTTGCCCAGGAAGTGCTTAATTGTCTTACGCACGTGGTAGTCCGGAGATCCCGTGATGATCCGACAGATCTACGGGAAGCAGGAGCAGGATTATGATACCAGGGGCGACCTACTGGCGTCAAGGTGCGACAAGCCACTGTTAGTAGTGGAGTTCTCGCAAAGCTGGACTCTGGCGCTGGAGTTCGCCGTGCCGCGTGGAACGCCGCTAAATTGGCCGAGTCCAGAGGGAGTGCACAGTGGGCGCAAAATTTCTGGCGAACAGAGATGGTCGCCCCACAGCGCGGGCAGGTGTAGCGGGGGCGGGTCATAGGATGTGTGCTCCTCTATTGCTTGACCAGGGCGGGATCGTATGACAGGTCCCAGGGTCCAGTACGGTGCAGGCAACACTGGCTATTCATGCCAACGACTCCACTAGAATGCCCTCACGGGGCCGCGCCAGTTCCGCCGAGGTTTGGAGCGCGGCAAAGCTGCTGCTGATACTACTTAAATGCTTGCGCATATCATCCCGCGCATTACTACTCATCGTGATCGCCCGCGACAACCGGCCCTCGACTTCTTCTTGTAAAGCCGTAATGCTTTGTTGTGTCGCGCGCAGATAGGCATCCAGGCGCTCCAGATCCAGGTTCTGATCGAGTTTGAGCGTGGTGTGGAAGACTAACAAAAGATAGGGCAAGACCATGCTGTAGCTGATCAACACGACGTTGTGCTGGAAGGCTTCCGTATGCAACTCACCACAGAGATCGTAGACGGCATCCGGTACCGCCGCGATGCCGAAGTTTACCGTCAGGCTAGGATCCAGATACTTTTTCACCTCCTGGGCCTTGAGGCGGACGGCGCTAACGATTTGCGTTTTCAGGCGTAGCTGTTCCGCGATGTCTGTGCAGACCGACCACTGATCCAGGAGCGCGGTTCCGGGCCACTTACTGTCAATGGGCAAGATGCGCTGGTTGGGCAAGCGGAGCGCAAATTCGACCCGCCGGTTCCCCACCGTAAAATCGCGTACTTGCCACTCCGCCGGCAGTTTGCCCAGGACAAATTCCAGGATATTCTCGCCGGCGATCCCCTTGGTGTGTGTTCCGGCGATAATGTTCTCCAGCCGGCGGATTGACTCGGCGGAGCGCTGCTCCAGTTCCTGGCGCGCCTGCACCTGCGCTTGCAAGGCCGTTACTCCCTCCCGCGCGCGGACAAGATCCTCGCGCAAGGTGCCTACGCTACTGCTCACGCCCTGATTCACATCTTGCTGCCCCCGCTCGACATGGTCCATCTTTTCGGCGAGCACCGCGAGCTGGGTTTGGAGCGATTGCAGCAGGGGTGCCGTATCAGAGGTATTCGCCGGCAGCAGCGGTTTCCGCAGCTGAAGATAACCGAACACTGCAACAGCGACTATGGCAAGGACGAGTAGGATCACAATCAGGACGAGTAGAAAGTCGGTCATGTGCCGCTCCTTATACTAGCGCGGTGGCGCGAATGCTTCATCTCAGGATCGCAGCGTAATACTTAGCCAAGTATTCCCGTAGGATTGGTAGATTGTCGCCCGGGAAGCGTGTCTTGTGGGTGAAGGGCGAGCGACCGCGGCCTCGCCCGCGGTCGCTTCAGTTGGCGCGGTCAACAGCCGCGGGCGACGCACTTGTGCGGGACTCCAGATATTGGGTGCCGCGGATCCGTCGAGTGGGCCGTTTCTTTCGCTCCTTTCTCCCACCCGGCGGCGAGACCGATCAATCCTACTTATGCGCGGCAATAAAGTCGTTGAGCAACTGGCCGGTGGTCTGGATCTCCGTGCTGCCAGCGGTCAGTTCGGTGCTGGCCTGGGTCAATAGGGGGCTCGCCGTGTCAAGCTGCCCATTCTGTGCGTCCGTGATCCCCTGTGCCAGGGCTGTCGTCGACTTGCGGAAGTGCACCATGGCCTTCTGATAGCTGGTGTCCAGCGCGCGCAGACTGGCCGGGGGATGGAGCTTCTGGGCCTCGTCGATGATGGCGTTCATACTTGTCACGGTTACTGCTGTGCGGATTATCCAGTCGGTATCAGCCAGATCCGCGTTTACCATTTCGTCGCTGAGATCGTTGAGTTCCTGCCCAAACCGGGTACTCTGGTCGCCTACCGCTAGAATGTACGCCTGCTCGGCGGCTGTCATGCCCGTGTCGGCCGCCGGTGCATTGGTGGCCGTGGGCGGCGCCTGTGTCGGTGGTTCCGTAGCCGGCGGTTCGGTAGGCATGGCGGTCGGCGGTTCGGTAGGCACAGCGGTGGGCGGTGCTTGGGTCGGTGATGGCGGGGGTGCGCTGGTCGGCACCAGAGTTGCCGGTACGGAGGTCGCCACGTCGGCGACCTGGCGGACCACCACCGTGGACGCGACGGCCGGAGCTGCATTGCGGGGGTTGAACAAGGCGCCTATCAGGCCACAGACCATGCACAGACCGAGAAGCCCGCCCACCCCAAACAGGAGCCAGCGCGGGAATCCGCGTCGGGCCGGGGCCATGGGCGGGGTATACACAGGAGCCACGCTGTAGTAGCCTGGAGGTGGGTGCACCGGCGCGACATTGACGGGCTGTGTTGGCTGCCGGGCGTAGAAAGCGGCCAGACTAGCCGGGTCAAGACTGAGACCGCAGGTTTTGCAGAACTTCTGACCGACTTCAATGGGCGCGTGACATTGCGGGCAGGTGTGAGCGGACAGAGTCATCGAAGAGCGATTCCTTCCATTGAGTAGAGAGTGAGTAGATGGTAAAAGGGACCAGGGCGCCGGGCATCCTGGCGGTTCCCGCTATGGAAAGTGTAGGGCAGTGCTGCGCAGGCTACCAGACCGATCCGTCCTGCGCTACGTACCCAAAGGGCGGTAACCGGAGGGCTATTTGGCCCTGATCCGGACGGTGCCGGCAGCGGCGAGTCTATCTCCAAGCGGCCAGCCGCAGTTGCGACACAGCGGCCAGGTAGCGTGCAGCGAGGTGTCCCAGGTTGGACACGTGGTAGATATAGCAATGGGAGAAGTGCCTTTTCCGGGAGAGCGGCTCGGCATAGTGAGGCGGCCGGGAGCGAGGCAATACCGCTCCCGCCCGGTGCGCAGATCCTACCCC
>JAICHN010000124.1 GCA_025924845.1 Chloroflexota bacterium
GCCGTGCGTGAAGCCCAGGATTTTGCTGATGGCGGTGGAGTGCGCGCCGAGAATGCGCACGGCGTCGCCCGCCGCGTAATTGGCCAGCCCATAGCCGATCACCAACCCCAGCTTATCGCGCACCTCCACGGGCTGGCCGCGCTCGAAGCGCCCCTCAATCTCCGCCACCCCGGCCGGCAGCAGGCTGCGACCCCGGCTGCGGATGGCCAACGCCGCTCCTTCATCCACCACGACCGCCCCGCGCCCACTCAGATGGGCGCGCAGCCAGCGGTGACGCGCATTCAGTCCCCCGCCCTCGGCCAGGAAACGAGTGCCGATTTCGCCCGACACGGCCCGCGCCAGGCCCTGCTCCAGTCTCCCGTCCGCGATCACCATGGGGATGCCGCCCTCCGTGGCCTGACGAGCGGCACGCAGTTTAGTGATCATCCCACCCGTACCGGCCACCGAGCCCGACCCGCCGGCCAGGCGCTCGATCCGCTCGGTCACGGCGGGCACCTCGCGGATCAGCACGGCCTCGGAGTCGCGCCGAGGGTCGGCTGTGTAGAGGCCGGCGATATCGGTGAGAATGACCAGCAGATCGGCGTCCACCAGGCCCGCCACCACGGCGGAGAGCGTGTCGTTATCGCCGAACTGAATCTCGTCGGTGGCCACGACGTCGTTCTCATTGACGATCGGCACCACGCGCCGACGCGTTAGACCGAGCAAGGTGCCGCGGGCGTTGAGATAGCCCTGGCGCGTGCCGAGGTCGCCGGGGGCCAGCAGCGCCTGGGCTACCGCGATGCCGCGCTGAGCGAACAGCAGGTCATAGAGATGCATCAGGCGTACCTGGCCAATCGCGGCCAGCATCTGTTTGGCGGGCAAATCCGGACGCCGTCGGAGATCGGGGAAGCGCGCCCGCGCGGCGGCCACCGCACCGGAACTGACGATCAGCATTTCCGTCCCGGCATGGTGCATAGCGGCGACTTGATCGACCAGACGTTGCACGGCCTGCCTGTCCAACATGCCGCGGCCACTGGTGAGGATGTTGCTTCCCAGCTTGACCACCACTCGGCGCAAGAATTAGATTCCTTTGCCGCCGCACAGTACGCGCACCAACACTCTACCTGCTAGACCTACCACCAGCAGATCCCAGGCCAGCGATCCGGAGACGACTTGTACGCCCAGGGCGCTGAGCACCAGGGCCATCACGCCCGCCAGGAAACAGAGCATCGCAACGCCGCGCAGTCCGCTCCAAACCGAGTGAACGACCAGAGTCCCCTGGCCGCGCATGTGCAGCCTTACCGGTACCGACCATGATTGGCCGCCCTGCTCCCGCACCGTAAAGGTGCCCAGCGTGGACTGGAGGCGAGCCTGCGTCTGGATGATGCTCAGCGAGACTTCCATACTGTCGTTCGGCTCCAGCCAGGCGGCGGGACGATCCGGCCGCAACCACGGTACGTCGCTGTCAAAGGTGCAAAGCATGCGCTGATTGGTTCGATTTCGCAGGCGCAGCGTTCGCTTGTCGATCGGGGTAAGGGTGACGTTCCCCGCCGCGGCAATGTGTACTTCATGCGGTCGCACTTTGATCGCGTGCGAATCAGCGGGCATGGCGGCGCCGTTTGAGTTACTCGCGGTTTGGGCGCCCCATCCAGGAGCGAGAATCGGCATGGCGCCGGAACCTGTACCGGTGCGTGAGAGCGATCCGGTGACCGTGCCGCGGAGCGATCCATCGAGCGGCGCCGTGGACCGCATCGCCTTGCGCATGTCGGCGGCGGTGCCCAGGCGAGCGCGCGGATCAAGGGCGAGAGACCGATCGATCGCGGCCGCCACGGGGAGGCTGACCTGGGGCGCCAGACTCCGCACCGGCGGAAAATCGAAGGGACGATGTTTCCGAGGGTCGCGCCCGGTAAGTAGATGATGCATGGTAGCACCCAGGGCATAGAGATCGCTGGCGGGCTCGGCCAGACCCTGATATTGCTCGGGCGGCGCGTAGCCGGGCGTACCGATCGCCGTCCCTTGCGCCTGACGCGTAATGGCGCGGGCGATCCCGAAGTCGATCAGACGGATCTGCTCGTGTGGGGTCAGCATCAGGTTGGCGGGTTTGAGATCACGGAAGATCAGGGGGTCGGGCCGTCCGTGCAAGTAGCTGAGCACGTCCAATACCTGTTCGGACCAGGCGAGCACCCGGCTCTCGGGGAGGCCGGGTTGGCCCTCGTCGGCCAATACCTGCTCCAACGAGCACCCCTCCACAAGATCCATCACCAGGTAGTGCCGCTTTCCTTCGCTGAATGTGTCGTGGACGAAGGGAATGGCTGGGTGCTGTAGGCTCATCAGTGTCTCGCCCTCGCGGCGAAACCAGATCTCGGCCTCGGACTGCTCTTCGATCGTGCCCCAATGCTGGAGCAACTCCTTCAGGGCCCGATGCTTCCCGGCCAGCCGCAGATCCTCGACCCGATAGACCGCGCCCATGGCGCCCGAGGCCAGGGCACCGAGGATACGATAGCGCCCGGCCAATACGGTATTGGGCAAAAGGGGCGTAAACTCCTTGCCGTTCGGCGGCGAAGGTATGCCGCGCGGCGCGGCAACCACGGTAGGACGCGTCGCCGGAACGAGGCGCATCCCACATACACCGCAGAAGCTTCCCGACCCGGTCGGGCCGCCACAGGAGGGGCAACGTACGCTACTCACCGCTTGGCATCTCTCGCTTGGTTCCTGAATACTGCGCCGCGCCTCGGTCGCGGCCGGGCGCGATCTCCGTGTGGAGCACACCCCCATGATGGTACTTTATCCGCCGGCTCCTGCGAAGAGATGGTGAGAAGTTCGTTGGCCCGCTCTTGAACGTTCACACCGGACAGTGGTGATAGGGGAAACGTGTTCATCTGTCTTTCATGTTATTTTCCCACGCGCTATGTTTATAACCGACTTGATTTTTGCGGGCCGTTGCACCGTTGAGGAGACGCCCGATGCGTCGTCTGTCGTGGCTCTTGGCGGCGATTCTGCTGATCATGGCGCCCGTGTACCTATTCCTGGGCGCCATACCCTCACATGAACGCGTGGGACCGACCTCGGCTCACCCCTCGGCCTTTGCCGGTTCCCATGGGGGCTATTCCGCCGCTCACCTCCCGGCGGTCATCCCTCACGCGGCCTCGCCGAGTGCGCCGCTGGTCTTGCGTGCCTCACTGCCCTACAATCCCCAGCGTCCACCCGGTCAGGCGCGGCACGCCGCGGGGCGTGCGCCGGCGCTGCTCCGCTTGCCCGCCGTCCTACCCGCCGTCACCATTCGCGTACCGATCCTGATGTACCACCATGTGTCGTCGGCTCCGCCAGCCACCGAACTCAACTATGGACTTACCGTGACCGATGCCGACTTCACGGCTCAGCTTACCTATCTACGCGATCACGGCTACCACACGGTCACCGTAAGACAGGTATTCGATGCCCTCTATGCGCGCAAACCGCTGCCCGCCAAGCCCGTCATGCTTACCTTCGACGACGGCTACCGCGATAATTACACCGATGCGCTGCCCATCCTCAAACGCTTCCACGACCATGGGGAGTTTAATATCATCAGCGCCTACGTCGGCACCACGGTGGGCGTGAACAGGTATATGACCTGGCCGCAGCTCCATGCCCTGGTGGCCGCCGGGATGGATATCGGCTCCCACACCGTGGATCACCAGGATCTTGGCATCCTATCGGTCGCCAAAGTGCGCTTCGAACTGCGCGATTCGCGAAATGTTCTGCAACTGAAGTTGCATGTCCCCGTGCAGTGGATCGCCTATCCTTCCGGCGAGCCGTTCAAGACCGGCTCCGCCGCCGCCAGGCAATTGCTGCTGACCCTGTTACCTGAATACGGGTACGTCGGCGCCCTGCTCGACGGCCCGCTCACCACCGACCTGCAAAGCGCCCAGACCCCGTACCAACTGCAGCGGATCCGGGTGGCGGGTGGCGAAAGTCTGGCCGGATACGTGGCGAATCTTTCCGCATGACGAAAGATGGGAGACGGTAATGCGGATTGACCGGGTTGGCGTGGTGGGCTGCGGCCAGATGGGGGCCGGCATCGCGCAGGTGTTCGCTCAGGCCGGGTTCTCGGTTGTCGTGCTGGAAAGCACCAGCGCCCTGCTCGATAAGGGGCTCGGCCGCATCGCGGACCAGTGGGCGCGGGGCGTCGCAAAAGGACGGCTTTCTGAGGAGGATCGCCGACACTTCCAGGAGAGATTGACCGGCACCCTGGACTTCGCCGCTTTCGCCGACCGCGACCTGGTGATCGAGGCCATCGTGGAGCAATTAGAACCAAAACGGCAGGTATTCGCCGAGCTCGATCGCCTGGTCCGGCCGGAAGCTATTCTGGCCAGCAATACGTCATCGCTCCCCCTGATGGAGCTCGCCGCCGTCACCAAGCATCCCGATCGCGTGGCGGGAATGCACTTCTTCAATCCGGTCCCCATGATGCCGATTGTCGAACTGGTCCGCACCATTGTGACCAGCGACGAAACGGTCGATACCCTACGTTCGACGGCGGAAACGCTCGGCAAATCCGTGGTGTTGGCTAAGGACACGCCTGGGTTCATCGTGAACCTCCTGCTCATACCCTATCTGCTCGACGCCATCCGCGCCTGCGAGCACGGTACGGCGAGCCGCGACGACATAGACACGGCGATGAAGTTGGGCTGTGGTCTCCCCATGGGTCCCCTGACCCTGGCCGATTTTATCGGCCTGGATACCGTGCTGTACATCGCCGATGTGCTGTTGGGCGAGCTTCACCAGGAGAAATACGCGGCGCCGCCGCTGCTCCGCCGCATGGTCACTGCCGGGATGCTTGGCCGGAAGAGCGGGCTCGGCTTCTACGACTACGGGTAAAGGCCCGCGGTCCTCGGTATACTTGGTACGGAGCTTGGGTACCGGGAGGAGCGCGGCATGGTCTCCCCTTCACGTGTCTGGCGAAGTGAACTGACCCCCCTTGCCTTCCTCGAACGGAGCGCGGACGTTTTTCGCGACCGCGTGGCGGTGATTGACGGCGATCGGCGTTATACTTACGCGCAACTGGGCGAGCGGGTTGGCCGACTGGCCGGGGCGCTCCGCGCGGCCGGAATCGCTCCCGGCGATCGGGTGGCCATTTTGGCCCCCAACAGCGCCCCGATGATCGAGGCCCATTTCGGGATTCCCCTGGCGGGCGCGATCATGGTGCCGATCAATACGCGCCTGTCGCCCGCTGAGGTCGTCTATATTCTCGACCACTCCGGCGCTTCACTTTTGTTGGCGGGCAACGAGTTCGCGTCCCTGATTTCCGGCGCCCTCGATCGTCTGAGCCGTCCCCTGCCCACGGTATGGCTCAGCAGCACGCCGGGCGGCGACGACGCGCCGGAGCAGGCAAGAACTGCCGATCGTACCTACGAGTCATTCCTGGCCGATATTGCGCCGGATGCGCTCGCCTGGGCGCTGGACGACCAGGAAGGAGAGGACGGCACGATCTCGATTAACTACACCAGCGGCACGACCGGGCGGCCCAAGGGGGTGATCTATCACCAGCGCGGCGCCTATCTTAACGCGCTGGGAGAGATTATTACCGCCGGCCTGACCACCGGCTCGGTCTACCTCTGGACCCTACCGCTGTTTCATTGCAACGGCTGGTGCTTCGCGTGGGCAGTGGTCGCCGCCGGGGGAACCCAAGTGTCCCTGCGCGCCTTCGATCCGCACAGTGCCTGGGACTTAATTCGTCGAGAAAGGGTGACGCACCTGTGCGGCGCTCCCACCGTACTGACCGCCCTGTCCAACTGCCCCGCCGCCCAGGGTGCGCCTTTGGCGCGTCCCCTCCATATCATCACGGCCGCCGCGCCTCCGTCGCCCACCGTGATCGGGCAGATGGAGGCCCTGGGGATCACGATCACTCATGTCTATGGCCTGACCGAGACCTATGGACCGCACACCGTCTGCGCCTGGCAACCGGAATGGGATGCACTCCCGGCCGAGCAGCGCCTCGTCTTGAAGGCTCGCCAGGGGGTAGCGATGGTGATGGCCGACCCCATCCGCGTGGTGGACGACGAGATGCGTGATGTCCCCCCTGACGGCGAGACGATGGGCGAGGTAGTGATGCGCGGCAACAACGTGATGCGCGGCTACTATCGGGACCCCGAGGCGACCGAAAGAGCAGTCCGCGGCGGCTGGTTCCACAGCGGCGACCTTGGCGTGATGCATCCCAACGGCTACATCGGTCTGCGCGATCGGGCCAAGGACATCATCATCAGTGGGGGTGAGAATATCTCGACCATCGAGGTGGAGCAGGTCATTCTGCGCCATCCGGCCGTACTGGAATGCGCCGTCATCGCCGTGCCCGATCCGAAGTGGGGCGAGACGCCCAAGGCATTCGTCACGCTCAGGGCAGGCGCTGCCCTGGACGGCGATACCTTGATTGCCTTCTGTCGGGAGCACCTGGCTCACTTCAAGGCGCCGCGCGCCATCGAGTTCTGCGACTTGCCGAAGACCTCCACCGGCAAGACCCAGAAGTTCGTGCTCCGCGAACGGGAATGGCAGGGTTACGAGAAACGGATCAATTAGCAATCGGGCGCGTGTTCAGCCCGCCGAAAAAGAGGCGGACCACGGATTCGGCCGTCGTCCGCTCGTCAACCCCCAGACGCTCTACCTTGCCGTGCATGACGACGGCCCGCACCAGAGTGACCAGCGCCATCGCGGCGACCGGGGACGCGATCGCCGGATCGAACTCGCCGGCTGCTTTTCCCTGGTCCACCAGCGCGATCAGCGCATCGAGAAAACGGTGCATTCTCTCTTCCATGCCCGGTCGGTCGTGCAGCGTGCCTCGCAGAGCGCGCCCATCCTCACCCGACATCATGGCGATCCAGGCCTTGCCGCCCGCTTGCAGCCGCGTGATCACCTCACGCAGGCGCTCCCCGGCCGGCCGGCCCGCTTCGCCCACCAGTACGGAGAACTCCTCGGTCAGGCGATCCACGCCGCGCTCGATCACGGTCGCCACCAGATCCTCTTTCCGGGGGAAGTGGAGATAAATGGTCCCCTTGGCGATTCCTACCCGCTCGGCCAGCTGCTCCATAATCAGTTCATGGTAGCCGTGCTCGCTCAAGACGCGCTCGGCCTCCCGCAAAATCAATGCCTCGCGCTCGGCCCGCTGCCGTTCGCGAAGGGTAGGGGTATCGGGCAGAGGTGCGGCCATCATTTCTCCTCCATCCAATGGGTCGGTGTGCCATGACTTCCCGGTCAGTTCAACGCGGTAGGGATTATAGATCCGTGGGCAGGTAGGGTCAATTGACCTGACCATGCCTCACGGCAAGAGTAATACCTGCGGTACGTCTCGGGTCGGGTGCCGTGTGACGGCGACGCGGGCGCCGAAGGCCCGCCCGATTACATCCTCGGTGATCACCGTCGCCGGCGCCCCACGCGCCACCAGCGTGCCGGCGTGCAGGACGGCCAGTTGGTCGAAGTAGAGCGCGGCCAGGTTGATATCGTGCAGGGCCGCCAGCACGGTAAGTCCTCGCTCGGCGCGAAGGCGGCGCACCAGGCCGAGGAAGGCGGTCTGGTGCGCCAGATCGAGGTGGGTGGTCGGCTCGTCGAGCAGCAGCACGCGCGGATCCTGAGCCAGAGCCATGGCCAGGGCCACGCGTTGCTGTTCGCCGCCGCTCAATTGGTGAAAGGGTCGATCCGCCAATGAACCGAGGTCGGTGGCCGTGAGGGCGGCATCCACCGCCCGCCGATCCTCAATGGAGGATGTGGCCAGGAACCGGGCATAGGGCGCCCGGCCCATCTCCACCACCTCACGTACCGAAAAGGGAAACGGCATCCGCAATTCCTGCGACACCACGGCCAGGAGCCGTGCCCGCGTGCGACGCTCCACCGCGGCGAGAGGCATGCCATTCAGGAGTACCGTACCTTCAAGCGGAGCCAGCGCTCCCGCCAGGCAACGCAGCAACGTGGACTTCCCACTGCCGTTCCGCCCCAGCAAGGCCGTCATTTGGCCGGGCGCAAGGGCTACGTCTATCCCATGGACGACGGCGCGGCCGGCATAGCCGCAAGCCACGCCGCGCGCCTCCAGCAAGGCCTGTTCCGACGTGCCGCTAAAATCCATATTCTCCCTTCTTGCGGCGCAAGAGAACCAGAAACCAGGGTGCGCCGACCAGGGCGGTGACCAATCCCACCGGGAGTTCTTGCGGAGCGAGCACCATGCGGGCCAGAATGTCGGCGACGGTCAGAAAGATGGCCCCCAGCAACATGGAGGCGGGGAGCAGCAGCCTATGGTTCGCGCCAAAGAGCATGCGGGCGATGTGCGGCACGAGCAAGCCCACGAAGGCGATCAGGCCGGCCAGCGCCACCGAGACGCTGGTCAAGAGCGAGCCGAGAATAAGAATGAGCAGACGACGGCGCGCCACGTGCATCCCCAGGTAATGGGCCTGTTCGTCGCCCAGCAGCAGGACATTGAGGTCGCCCGCCAGCGCGACGAGGCCCAGGATGCCAATGGCGAGCAGCGGCAGCGACGCGGCCAGTTGCGATGTCGTATTCTGGTCCAGGTTGCCCAGCAGCCAGATGTACATCTGGCGCAATTGGTCACTGAGCGACTCGATCAGCGCCGCCCCGGCATTCATGGCGGCGCTGACCGCGAACCCGGCCAGAAGCAGGGTGGTGCTGGGTAGGCGGTTGCCTACCCTCGCCAGCGAGTAGACCAGGAGCATTGCCCCCAGCGCCCCGCCAAAGGCGGCTATGGAGACCAGGCTGAAACCCAGCCATGCCGCCTGAATCGGCAGGGCGAGGGCCAGAATGGCGCCCATACTTGCTCCGGCCGCCGTGCCGACAATTCCCGGATCGGCCAGCGGATTGCGAAAGAGCGCCTGAAACGCCGTCCCCGCCGTGGCCAGGGCCGCCCCGACCAGAATAGCACTCAGTAGGCGGGGAAAGCGGACCAGCGTGACGATCGTCAGGTCCACGTCGGACCACGTGCGCGCGGGATGAACCGGCAGCCATTGGAGGGCCATCCCCGCCACGGATCCCGGCGCGATGTATTCGGGTCCCAGATCCAATGAGAGGGCGGAAACCGCGATTAGGGTGAGGGTCAGGCCGGTCAGGATGAGGAACGGGCGGCACGCGGCATGGGGTCGTGCTCGCAGCACCACCGCCGAACCGGCCGCCGCCCGCGCCCCGATCGTCACCGAAACACCCCAGGATGGAGGATTTTGGCGATCCGTTCCAGCCCATCGACGATGCGCGGGCCGGGCCGGCTGGCCAGGTTGTCGTCAAACGCATAGATCCGGTGATGCTGTACGGCGCTCACCGCGCTCCAGCCCGGCCGGGCCGCTACGCTTGCCGCGGTGGTGCCGTAGGCGGCATCGCCGAGCAGAATGACTTGCGGATTATCGGCCAGCAGCGCTTCGGTGGATAGCTGCGGATAGGGATTGGCGATGGACCCGGCTACATTCTTGCCGCCCGCCATGGTGATCAGCGAATCCATGAAACTGCCATGGCCAACCGTATAGAGCGTCTTGTCCAGCTCATAGAACACGGTTGGGCGCGAGTGAAGGGGGGCGACAGCGCGGGTCACGGCGTTAATCCGCCGTTGGAGTCCGGTCACCTCCCGTGCAGCGACCTTCGGCACTCCCGCCGCGGCGCCTACCAGAGATATATCATGGAGGATGCCGGGAATGTCGGTTGGGTTGGTCACGAGCACCTTCAGATGTAGAGCACGCAGCTTGTTCACGGTGGATTGGGGCACGATGGCGGCCGAGATCAGCAGGTCAGGTTTTAGAGCCAGGATCTTCTCCAGAACCGGGCCGTTTAGCGTGTAGACGACGGGCAATTTGAGCGCGGCCTTGGGGTAGTTGCTTAATACGCTTACCCCTACGACCTCCTTGCCGAGACCAAGTGAGAAGAGGATCTCGGTCACGTTGGGGGCGAGGGCAATGATCCGTTTGGGCGGTACGGCAAAGGTGAGGGTCGTGTGCTGGTCGTCCACCACGATAATAGGGGCGTGGACGGCGCGAGCATGGGCGGGCGTAACGACGAGGCCGAGGACCAGCATGAGGAGGACGAGGCCGGAAGGGATCCGTTTCATATTGCGTATCTCCAGGCGCCTAAAGGCAAGCTGATACCGTTCAAAAAGGGGACACGGTGGACAAGTGCGTGGCAGGACAGGCAACGTGGAACGGGGTGGCGGACGCGGCGCCACACACGAAAAAGCCCCAGGGTCCGGAAGGACCAGGGGGCGGCGCTTACGATCCGATACCCATGGCGAGCGGCCCCTTTCTACCGAAGGTGCTCTACAAGCCTGGGGGCCGGTTTTCTGACTTCTGGCCGTTATAGCCAGTTACAGTAGCGGGACTGTGCCGGTCTTACACCGAACTTGCCCATTTAAGCCGCGTCAGCTTACGACGCGGCACCCCGAGGCGGTCAACGTGCTGCACTTGTCTACACCGAGTATACACATGATCTCGGCTCCCGCGCTCTCAGTATATCTTCTTACTCCGCCAGGGATAGCCAAATCTCGTCGGTACTTGGGGTACACAGGTGCCTCACGGTCTCCTCAATCCGCGGCACTGTCAGGTGCGTTCACGGCGCCTGTGACGCCAAGGAGCGGTCGTGGTCGGTGGCCCTGTGACCACGGGTGGCCGACGTCCTGATATTTCAGGCTATTTTGCGCCGGTAGGCCACCATGGCGAGCGCAGAGGCGATGAGGAGGATGCCGAAGCACCAGGCGAGGGCGATCCAGATGTCATTGCCGACCGACTGCTGCTCAAACAGGGCTCTGATCGTGTTGACGATCGAGGTGACCGGCTGGTTCTCCGCGAAGGCACGCACGGGACCCGGCATCGTGGCAGTGGGCACGAATGCCGAGCTGACGAACGGTAGGAAGACGAGCGGGTACGAGAAGGCGACCGCCCCGTCCGTGGATTTCGCCGACAATCCGGCGATCACGGCGATCCAGGTCAGCGCGAACGTGAACAGCACGAGGATGCCGGCCACGGCCAGCCACGCCGGCAATCCTGCCGACGAGCGGAAGCCCATGAGGAGTGCCGTCAGGACGATCACTACCACGGAGATCGCATTGGATACCAGCGAGGTCAGAACATGTCCCCACAGCACGGACGAGCGGGCGATCGGCATCGAGTGGAACCGCTCGAAGATGCCGCTTTGCAGGTCGTTGAACAGACGGAAGGCGGTATAGGAGATACCGCTGGCGATCGCGATGAGCAGGATGCCGGGAAGCAGATAGTTCACATAGCGGTCGGTGCCTGCTTGGATGGCGCCCCCGAACACGTAGACGAACAGGAGCATGAAGGCGATCGGCATGATCGTCACCGTGACGATAGTGTCCATGCTGCGCGTGACGTGCCGCAGCGAACGCCCGAGCATCACGCCTGTGTCGCTGAAGAAATCCGTGTTCATCGTTGCTCCTTCTTGTCGCTTCCGACGATCGCCAGGAAGATCTCCTCA
>JAICHN010000125.1 GCA_025924845.1 Chloroflexota bacterium
CCCCGATCTGTTCGTAGCACCCGAGGTGGAGGTCGGCCACGAGGAGCCGTATGAGGTGGAGGTAGTGGGCCGTCCGCCCGTCCTGGTGGTGGAGATTGCCTCCAAGAAGACGGTGCGCCGGGACGTGGGACCCAAGCGGCACGCCTATGCGGAACTGGGGGTGGCGGAGTATCTCACCTTCGATCCGCGGCACGGCCAAGGACTGGCCCTGCACGGCTACCGCCTGGCCGGTCAGGGGCGCTATCGCGAGATCCCGCGGACCGCGGAGGGGAGTCTGTGGTTGGAGAGCATCGGGCTGTGGGTACGGGCCGAGGAGCCGATCAAGGCGCTGGATGGACCGCTGCTGCGGCTTTCCACCCGTACCGGCGAACGGCTGCTCCATAGTGACGAGGAAGCCGAGGCGCGCGAGGCGGCGGAGGCCGAGATCGCCCGATTACAGTCACTGCTCGGTGAATCCGCACTCTAGATAGCGTCGTTGGGAAATATTGAGCCATAAGGCGATTGGTTTCCAGCGGCATGATGACGCGAAGATGCGCAGACTGTTGAAAGCCGCTGTGATTGGCGCGCGGACAGGATCGTTGCTCATCGCCCCATCCGCTCGAAAGGAATAGCCGGCCATGCCGCAAGCCACAACGCAAACTTCAACCCGCGCGCGGCTCGCGCCCGTCTCCTCCGGCTATGCCGAGGTGAATGGCATCAAGCTCTATCACGAGATCTACGGACAGGGTGCGCCGCTGGTCCTGCTGCACGGCGGCCTGATGACGATCGGCGAAATGTCGACGCTGATCGAGCCCTTGGCGAAGACCTACAAGGTGATCGCGGTCGAACTGCAGGGACACGGGCGCACGGCGGACACCGACCGCCCCCTTTCTTTCGAGATCATGGGCGACGACATTGCCGCGCTGCTTAACCAGATTAACATTTCTAAGGCCGACATCGTCGGCTTATCGCTCGGCGCCGCGGTCGGCCTGCGCACCGCCATCCAGCATCCGGAAAAGGTCCGCAGGCTCGTCGTCATCTCCAGCCCTTACGCCAAGCGCGGCTGGTACCCCGAAGCGCGGGAAGGCATGGGAAATGTCAGCGCCGCCATGGCCGAAAACATGAGGCAGACACCTACCGGGAAATTCTCAGAGCAATGGCCCGAACCGCGGCGCTTCCCGCAATTCCTCGACAAGATGGGTAAGATGCTGGGCTCGTCCTACGACTGGTCCGCCGATGTGAAAAAACTGCCCATGCCGGTGATGCTGGTCTTCACCGACAACGACTCGGTATCGCAGAACCACATTGCGGAGTTTTTCGCTCTGCTCGGCGGCGGCGTGAAGGAGCCCGGCCGGCAGAACACCAGGCTCTCGACGGCGCGGCTCGCGATCGTTCCCGGATACAGCCACTACAATTTCGTGAGCGCACCCGAACTTGCGCCGATCATCGATAAATACCTCGCCGATCCACTGACCAATACCCCCGCCGGCGCGGCGGGCGCCTCCCAGGCGGCGCCCGAACGGACCAAGTCCAACTAGGCTCGGACGTCTTTCGCGGCCTTCGGTTGAATACCCTCATTCATGACGACACTAGCCGGCGTTCGTGCTGAACCGAGGGAAGGCGCTTCACCTCGGGTCGCATTTCCCTTCCAGCCCTTTCGCACCAGGCCACGCCTACCCATCAGCCGCTCAGTACGGCGCCCGCGCGCCGCAACTCGTCCTCCGTATTGTAGAAGTGTGGTGCGAAGCGCAGCGCCCCATTGCGGACTGAAGTCACGATCCCCGCATCGAGCAGTTTGGCGTGAGCAGCTTGCGGATCCGGTACCTCCACGATCACGATGCCGCTCCGGTGGGCAGGCTCCAGGTTGGAGCGAATGCGGAAACCGCGCTCCTGGAGATCGGCGATCAACAGGTCAGTGAGAGCCAGTACGCGTGCGCCGATCCATTCCGGCCCCGCTTCCAGAATCAAGCCCAGGGCGGCATCGAGCGCATGGATCCCCAGTAAATTGGGCGTACCGAGGTTGAATCGATCGGCCGTGGGGAGAAGCGTGAAGTTATAGTCCAGATAGTTCATGGCGTCGACGGTGCCGGAAGTGCCGACATAGGCGCCCAATTGCAGGGAATCGATCAAAGCCTGGCGGCAATAGAGGAAGCCGCAGCCGGGGACGGCCAGCAGCCACTTCTGCCCACCGCAGGAGAGGAAGTCGATGTTGCAGGCTCGCACATCGATGGGAAAGGCGCCCAGGGTCTGGATGCCGTCCACGACAAAAAAGATGCCTCGTTCGCGGCATAGCGTGCCCACGGCGGCGATATCGTTGCGGAAGCCGGTGGCGAACATGGCGGTGCTGATCGCGATCACGCGGGTATGCGGGTCGATACGCGCCTTGAGCGTCTCCAGGTCCAGGCCGCCATTGACTTGCGGCACCCACTTAACCAGAATGCCTTTGGGCGCCAGATTGAGCCAGGGATAGATCATGGCTGGATAATCACCGTCCAAAACCAGCACGTTATCGCCCGCGTGTAGGGGAAGGCTCTGGGCGGCGGTGTTGACTCCCATGGCGGTATTGAGCATGGGGACGATCTCGTCGGCCTCGGCGCCGATCAGCTGGGCCACGCGCTCCTTCAGGCGCTTGCTAACCCCGCCCAGCTGTGAGGGCCAGCGCTCGAATGGAACGCGCTGGGCAGCGTCCATGTAGGCGCGCAACGCCTCGGCTACCCTGGTATTCAGGGGTGAGACCGCCGCGTGGTTGAAGTAGGCAAACTCGCGATGCATGGGAAACAGGTCACGCCAGGCCTGGAGATCGGCCATCATCTTCACCCCACTTTCGGTCGCGTGCGAGGCACGCCGCTCGTATGGGCTCAGTATACTAAGCATGAGTGGACGATAGCCCCATCCGCCGGGGAGCGGCACGCCCGATGTGCCGTTCGACTCGGCAACCTATAGGAAAGCCGCCTTTATGAACAGCCCGATTGCCGTCATTCGCTCCGTGCTTGCCGTAACCCCCGCGCGCTGGACCGCCCTGGCCACGTCGCTGCCCGAGGATCTGTTCAAACGTCCGCCCGCTCCCGGCGAGTGGTCGGCCTTGCAGTGCCTGCACCACATGCTGGCGATCGAGCATGATGTCTTCCTGGCCCGTATGAACAACCTGCTGGCGGGCCAGGATTTCGCTGCCTACGATCCGGACGCGGCGGGCGCTACCCAGTCCGGCGGTAAGCCGGCGACGGTCGCGGCCGACTTCGCCGCCAAGCGCGCCGAGACGCTGATTGCCCTGGAGCGGGTGACGGAAGCGGAACTGGGTCGAACTGCTCGCCATGCCGAATTGGGCCAGGTGACGCTCGGCCAGCTCTTGCACGAATGGGCGGCCCATGACTTGATGCATACCGTGCAGGGCGAGCAAGCGCTGATGCAGCCTTTCATCGCCGAATGCGGCCCCTGGCAAAGCTATTTTACTGACCACCTTGCCCACGCATAGGGAGCGAGTGCCATGCATCTGTGGGGACGGGATTACACGCGCGACGCCCTGCTGCGCCGAGTGGGACGGCTGGAGCAAGTGGGAGGCGTTGACGCGGTGGTGCTGGACGACGGGCCGGAGCGACCCGTTCGCGCCCTCCACTTTACCGGCGCCGCCGGCCTGAGTTGTACCGTGCTGCCCGACCGGGGGATGGATATCTCCGCCCTGGCCTGGCATGGTATCCCCCTTTCCTGGCTCAACAACGTGGGACGCACGGCGCCCGGTCTGGCCATGAAGAACGACGCGGGCTTTGGGCGTCACTTCTTCGGGGGCATGCTTACCACATGCGGCCTCACCAATTTCGGCCCGGGCGGTGAAGAGGGCGGGGAGCAGCTCTCCATGCATGGGCTGGCCACCTATCTTCCCGCCTCCCAGGTAGCCTGGGGCGAGCGCTGGGAGGGCGATCGTTGCATTCTGTTCGCCCGCGGCATTACCCGCCAGGCACGGTTGTTCGGGGAGGATCTAACCCTCCGCCGCGAACTCTCCATGGATCTCGATGGGGCTACCTTCACCGTAGAGGATGTGGTGAAGAACGAGGGCTGGGCGCCCAGCCCGCATATGATCCTCTATCACTGCAACATAGGGTTCCCTTTGCTGGACGAGGGCGCCCAACTGCATGGGCGCTTCGCCTCCCTGACCCCTCGCGACGATGAGGCCGCGCGCGGCCTGGCCGGATTCGCCCGCATGGAAGGCCCCCAGGCCGGATTTCACGAGCAGGTGTTCATCACCGCGCCCGAAGCCGACGAAGCCGGCGAGCGCCAGGTGACGTTGTGGAATGCGGCCCTGGCGGGCGGTCTTGGTCTTCGTCTACACTGGGATGCCAAGACGTTGCCCTGGATGTTCGCCTGGCGGCAATTCGGCGAGGGCGCCTATGTGCTGGGTCTGGAACCGGCCAATTGTTCGGTGATTACCGGCAGGGCGGACGCGCGGGCCAACGGAACGCTGCCGTTCCTCGCCCCCCAGGAGGAGCGTCGGTACCGGCTGCGATTTACGGTCGTCACTGAACCGGGTTTCTCTTGACGTCACACCACCCCTGGGTTATGTTGTCTTCAGACAAGTCGTCTGACTCAGCCCATCAGGTGGCGCCCTAAAGGGCACGAAAGGTATGCCGGCATGATCAGTGTCAAAGAGTTAAACGTCGTACAGACCCCGCCGGTGGTGACGCTATCCGCCAAGGCGGCGGAGATGGTACGCGATATTCTGGCCAAGGAAGATAATGACCAACTTGCGCTCCGCGTCTACGTGGCGGGCGGCGGTTGCTCGGGCCTCCAGTATGGGATGGCGCTTGACGATCCGTCCGAGGAGGATGTCACGATTGACTATGGCGGAATCCGCGTGGTGATCGATAACGAGAGCCTCCGCTTTATCGAAGGCTCGGAGATCGACTACGTGGACAGCTTGATGGGAGCCGGGTTCACGGTGAATAACCCGAACGCGGTGTCTTCTTGCGGCTGCGGCCACTCCTTCCGCACCGAAGAGGAGAGCGGATCCGCTCGCGGTTGCGGCTGCCACTAACCACAATCACGAAGTAAACGAGCAAAAGCCCCGGCGATGTGGATCGCCGGGGCTTTTGCTCGTTTATGGAGCGAAGTCCCAACGCAGCGCGCTTTGCGGAAAATCCTTCTCGCCCCAGGTGAAGGCGGTGCGCGGCCGTAAGCGGTAGACCACCTGAGCGGCATCGGTAGTGTTGGGACGGAACTGGTACTTGGCATGGTAGGCATCGGCGAAGCGATCCAGTACTGCCCGATCGCTCACTTCCTCCACCACGCCTTCGAGAATCACCACATCGTCGCCACTCTCCAGATGCGCCGCCACGGAAGGATTGGCGGCCAGGTTGCGCGCCTTGCGCGAGTTTCGCCCAGTGGCGAAATAGAGCGCGTCATCTTGCCAAATGCCCCAGACCGGCATGGCATGGGGGCGCCCCTCGGGATGCGTGGTGCCGATCCAATAGTTGCGGGAAGGCGCCAGCCGATCCACGGCGCTGCTCCAGGAGCATTGGGCGGGGTCGAGATCGGGACTGATCCCATAGTCGGCGCCCATGGCCGGACGGCTGGGGGTGGGATTGCTTCGCGTCGCGGTCTGATCGAGTGTATCCATGGTCCCTCCCTCTACTATTTCATAGACAGTATAGAAAACCAGTGCATTGGCGTCCCTTGTTGTCCTATCTTTTACATTCGCACCGGGCACGGGACTCGAACCCGTACGGCCTGCTAGGCCACGACGCCCTCAACGCCGCCTGTCTTCCTGTTCCAGCAGCCCAGTAGATGTGTATCGCCGCCTGACGTGGGTCATGTGGTCCGCGGTTTTCCCCGGATCCTCCTTTCTCGATCCAGCCTGGGTAATGGGTGGTAGTTGGGACACAAAACAGAACGGGGGCGTGGTCCCTAATCTGGACCACGCCCCCGTGTGGGTTGCCTTTGGTTTGGCTCGCTAGCCGCCTGTACCCCGCCCTCCGGCATGGTCCAGCCCGCGCCCCGCCGTAAGGCGGCGGCGCGCGCTAATAATGCCTACTACACCGACCACTACCATGATCGGCGCTTGGGGGCTGACGCTATGCGCGAGGACAACGCTGTGGTTCACTGAGATGCGACTCCGCTTGTTTCGGATTGTTCGGTGACTGACGTACGAGCAGGGTAGCACATTTTAACTCGATGCGGGTATTTCAACTCGCCAGCGGCTCCGCGTCGACGGCGGCGGCAATGGCAGGGCCTGGATGCCGGCCGGCCAGCCATACGCCGCCGATAATGCAAAGCCCTCCAGCGAGGGTGCCCCAGGTTGGGCGTTCGCTCAGGATGACCACCGCCAACGCCGTGCCCGCCAGCGGCTGGAGGTAGAGCGTAACGGCGGCGCCCGCCGCCGTCACGTAGCGAAGGACCACCATCCACACGAGATACCCTATAACCGTAGAAGGTATGGCCATATAGAGTACCCCTAGCCAGGTGGTGGTGGTCATATGCGGCAGGCCCGCCACGACCAGGTTAATCGCCGTGGCGGGAATCCACACTACCAGGCTTCCTAGAATGCTGCTTGCCGTAATCAATAGCCCTGGATAGCGGTCGAGCGACGATTTGCCAAGGACGGTATAGAGCGCCTCGAAGACAAGGGCCAGCACGATCAGACCATCGCCGAGGAGGTGGCGCCCGCTTCCCAGGCTTGGCGCATGCAGGCCGCGCTCCAGCACGATATAGACTCCTATAGCGCCGACAATCAGGCCGCCAATCGAGGCACGTTCCATCGCCTCATGGAGGATCAGCCAACCCAGCAGCGCCGTCCACATGCTCTCACTGGCGATCAGCAGGGCCGTATCCGAGGCGGTAGTCAGATTAAGCCCGGTAAACTCCGCCGCCTTGTTGAACACGAATCCGCAGAGGCAGAGCATGGCCAGCCTGGGTATATCGGCGCGGCTCAGCTGCATACTGCTCCGGCCTCGCAGGAGGAAGGGGAGCAGGATCAGCCCGGCGATCGTAAAGCGCAGGCCGTTCAACTCGACCGGGGAGAGCACGCGGAGCGTTTCCTTGGCGGCGGTATAGGAGCCGGCCCAGAGGAGGTTGACGATGACCAGGGCGATCAGGGCGCGCCGCGCCGTCCATTGCATGGCTGGGGTATCACTTTCTCGCTCACGGCGCCGTCGTTTCCCGGTCAGCCCCGAAGGGTAGCAGATTGGAAAACATTCCAGATGCGCGCATCTGGAATGTTTTCCAATTTGGTATGCTTCGACGGTATGAGGAATCCAGAGGTACAGGCGAATGAGCTGGAACGCAACGTTTCAGTGACCGGCCCCTTCAGCTTGCCGCTGATGCTGGCCTCGGTGGGGCGACGCGCCAACGATGCGGTGGATCTGGTGGTGGGGGACGAATACCGTCGGCTGCTGGTGCATCGGGGCCGCCCCCTCCTGCTCCGCGCCGCGCCCGGCGCGGCGCCAAATGCGCCGCGCCTCATCCTGCGTGGGGTGGCCGGCCCTCCGGACGAGGCGGACCTTGCCTTTGCCGAACGGGCGATCCGCCGCCTCTTCAATCTCGATCAATCACCACAATCGTTCTACGAGCATGTGCGGGACGAACCGATCCTCGGCCCGATTACGACTCGGCTGTATGGCATGCGGCCCGTGGGCAGCGCCGATATCTTCGAGATGCTGGTTATCGCCGTGCTGGGCCAGCAAATCAGCATGATCGCCGCCGGGGCCATCAAGGCTCGCCTGGTCGCGGCCCTGGGCGCCGCCGCCCAGTTCGACGACCGCCTCTATCGCGCTTTCCCCACGGCGGAGGCAATCGCCGAGGCAAGCAATGATGCGCTGCTCGCGCTGGCCTTCTCGCGACGCAAAGCGGAGTACGTGCGTGACCTGGCAATCCAGGTGGCAAGCGGCGAGCTGGATCTGGAGGAGATGCGCGGCAAGGCACACGGGGAGATTCTGGAACGGCTGATCGCCATCCGGGGGATTGGGCGCTGGACGGCGGAATACGTGCTGTTGCGCGGCTACGGCTATCCTGATGCCTTGCCGGCGGGCGATGCCGGCTTACGCCGCCAGATCACGCGCTACTATCAGCTTGCGGCGCCGCCCGACGAGAAGGAAATCATCCGGATGGGCGAACCCTGGTCGCCGTACCGTTCCTGGGCGACCCTGTACCTCTGGAACGCCGACCTCGACTCATTGCCTGCCGCCAAATAGATAATCGGCCTGTGATCCACGGGCCGATTATCTAGGGAGGAAACTAGCTCTTGGGCTGCTTATGCTGCGTGCGAATGCAGCGCGTGCAGACGCGCATCCGGCGCGCCTGGCCATTGATCTCCAGAGTCACGTTTTGCAAGTTGGGCTTGAAGGTGCGGCTGGTCACGGGGGCGCGGCGAAACCATCCGCCGCCCGCCTTGTGGCGGATGCTTCGCCCGAAGGTCGTCCGCTTGCCGCAGATCTCACACTGAAACGCCACGAGGTATTCTCCTAATCTTCAGAGCGCCGGCCGATCCGCCGCTTGCCGCTTCGACACGAGGCAACCGAGCCTCCGCGCTCCGAGGAACGCACCGGACAAAGGTAGCATATGGGCGGCAATGGGAGCAATAGTCGCCTTGACGCTACTATACACTTATGCAGGCCCCACCTAGCCGTCTGAGCCGCACCTTCAGCTCGCTGGCCATCTATAACTACCGCATGTTCTGGCTTGGCCAGCTTGTTTCGCTCAGCGGTACCTGGATGCAGACGACCGCTCAGGCATGGCTGGTATTGAAGCTGACCAACTCGCCCGTCGCCCTGGGCACGGTGACCGTCCTCCAGTTCCTCCCCGTCACCCTGTTGACCCTGTTCGGCGGCGTATTTGCCGATCGGTTGCCCAAGCGCACCGTGATCATCTGCACCCAGTCCATTGCTATGATGCAGGCGTTACTGCTGGCATTTCTCGTGCTGACCAACCTGATTCAGGTCTGGCAGATTTACCTCGTGGCCCTGGTACTGGGTATCGTCAACGCCTTCGATAATCCCACTCGGCAGGCGTTCGTGGTGGAAATGGTTGGCCCGGAACACCTGCAAAACGCCATTGCCCTGAACAGTTCCCTGTTTAACGCGGCGCGTATCATCGGTCCCGCCCTGGGCGGCGTGGTGATCAGCACGGTGGGGATCGGCCAGGCATTCCTCCTCAATGGGCTCAGTTTTATTCCCGTCCTGGCCGGCCTTGTCCTGATGCGGCCCGACGAGTTCTTCATCGGAGCCAGGGCGGCGCGCGAACGGGTGTTCAAGCAGTTGGGCGATGGGTTGCGCTACGCGGCAAATACGCCGGATGTCTTGCTCACCCTGATCGCCGTGGGCGTACTGGGTACGTTCGGCTACAACTTCACCACCATTCTACCCTTGATCACCAAATATGTGCTGCATGGGGGCGCGGATGTTCTGGGCTTGCTCACCTCTGCCATGGGCGTGGGATCGTTGGCCTCCGCCCTGGCCGTGGCGGGCGCCCGGCGTGCCTCGTTGAAGCGCTTGCTCGGCGCGGCGGCGATTTTCTCCGTGCTGCTGATTCTGGTGGGCCTCTCTCGGTGGCTGCCGCTGACCATAGTCTTATTGCTGATGATGGGTGTCCTGAGTATCGTCTTCTCCGCCGGCGCCAACACCCAACTGCAACTTTCTACCCCCGCCCATCTGCGTGGGCGCGTGATGAGCCTCTACTTCCTGCTCTTCGCCGGCAGCACGCCGCTCGGCGCCGCGTCGGTTGGCCTGCTGGCCGAACGATGGAACGTCCAGGCGGCTATCGTGCTGATGGGGCTCACCTGCGTGGCGGGCGTGGGCGTCGCGGCGATGCTTGCACGGAGGCTCCGTCCCGCCGCCGATCCGCCCTCTATACTAAGCTGATGAGCGGTTCATTCAGGACCTTACTTCCATGGATTTTTAGAGGAGCGACTCTTGTCGGAGAAGAATCTTGCCGTCACTCTGCCCCCCATGCCCGCGTTACGTCGTCCCCTGGGTCGTCATCTGGCGACGGGGCCGGGCCTGGAGCTTGCCATCGCGGATGCTCAGCGCATCGGCTGCACGGCGGTGCAAATCTTCCCCGGCAATCCCAAGGGCTGGCACTACACACCGCTGCCCGCCGAACGCGCCGCGCAGGCTCGCACCGGCTGGACGGAGGCGGGAGTGCGCCCGCTGACCATCCACGCGCCCTACATTATCAATCTTGCCTCGCCCGACGATCGCCTTCATACATTCTCCCAACAAGGGGTACGGAACGCCCTCACCCATGCCCGTGACCTGGGGGCGACCGCCGTGGTAGTCCATCTGGGAAGTCACAAGGGAACCGGCCACGAGGCGGGCGCGGCGCGGCTGATCGCGGCCTGCGTCTGCGCGCTGGAGGGGCTGCCCGATGATCTCTATCTCCTCCTGGAGAACAATGTAGGGGCGGGGAACAGCATGGGCGGCACCCTGGAGGCGCTGGGCGGGCTGCTCCGTGATGCGGCGCATCCGCGCATGGGAGTCTGCATCGACAGCGCTCACCTTTGGGGCGCGGGCTACGATCTGACCACGAGCGAGGGCGTGGAGCATGCCCTGGACGAGGTCGACCGGGCGATCGGCCTGGCCCATGTGCGGGTCCTCCACGCCAACGACTCTCCAGTGCCCCTGGGCAGTCACCGCGATCAGCATACGCATCTCGGTCAGGGGCAAATCGGCTATGCGGGACTGGCGGCGCTGCTCGCCCATCCCGCTCTGGACGGCATCCCCGCCGTGCTGGAGACGCCCGACGGCGGGGTGGAGGAAGAGATCATCCGGATCCGGGTGGCCGCGCTCCTCTGCGCGGGTGACGCCGAGGGCGCGCGTGCTCTGCAGGAGGCGGCGTTGCCGGTTCAAGAGAACGGTGTGCCGGAGAAGGAAGATCGGTAACCCGTAGATGTTTCTTCAGGACAGTACAGGAAAGGAACACGAGTATGACCAACCCTGACCGGCAAGACGCGTCGATCTTCGAGGCTGCCGGCGGAGAAGAGGCATTCTTGCGGCTTGCCGCGGCGCACCACCAGCGCTGTCTGGACGATCCGGTACTCAACCACCCTTTCTCTCATCCTGGGCACCCCCAGCACGTCGAACGACTGGCCGCCTATTGGGCCGAGGTCTTTGGTGGCCCACCAATCTACACGCGAGAGACCAGTGGTCAATCCTTCATGGTGGGGCTCCACGCCCGTACGCAAGCGGACCCGGACCTCGGTAGCCGCTTCGTCCACTGTTTCGTTGCCGCCTTCGAAGACGCCGGCCTGCCGGCCGATACGGAACTGCGCGCCGCCCTTCGGGGCTACATGGAGTGGGCGGTCCAGGACGTCCTGCGCTACGCACCGGCCGATGCCGTCGTCCCAGCGGGGCTCCCCGTGCCCCGCTGGACCTGGGGCGGTCTTCAAGCCGACTCAGATCGCTGACATGCTCGACCTCGCCGTGACGGACAACGCCGTGTGCAGCGCATA
>JAICHN010000126.1 GCA_025924845.1 Chloroflexota bacterium
ACCGCCCATGAGCATAGCACATGAGGTCACGGAAGGCTGTGGTGCGCCTGTTGCCGCGCTGCCGCGTTCTTATCGCTGCCGTCGATGACTGCTCATGCGGTCAGACTCGCGAGGCGTATCGTAATCTCGTCTCTCAGCCGCAGCGCTCGCCGGCGGTCACGTTGGTTGCAGGCCGTGATGACTCACCAGATCGCCATCCAATGCGGTCAATGCGGTGTAACGCTGGGCGCACTCCGCCAATAATTGCGGTACGCTTACCGCCGACGCGCGAAGGCTGCCGAGGTCGTTCGCGCCCGTGATCTCGCTCCGGGAAAGCATGAAGATATCCTCGGTCGCTCGGAGAGGGCGTCCCATTCCTTCGTCGACGACATCGAAGTAGATCTTGAGAGCCGCGAGCCGCGCGATGCTGATACCGTCAAAGCCGGCTTGGAGGACGCCTCCCAGATGTGCAAGGTCATAAAGGCACATACTCCTGTGCCACATCGAGCAGCGCGATCTCGCGATTGCCTCCGTAGGCGGCGGTGTGGCGTCGCAGATAGCCCTCGGCGATCATGACGGGTACACGTGTCCGGTATCGTAGACGCGCCACCGCGCGGCGAAGGGTCCGCGCTCCCGTTGGGGCCCGGTGTAGAAAGGACCGGCCCCGGCTACGGTAAGCGGGGCTATGGCATCAGCGAGGATCGCCGCGCCACAGGTGTCGGCGAAGTATCCTGCTCGGGCGCGCGTCGCGGCACCGCGATCCCGCAACAGCGCGGCCACCTCTTCAGGTGTCACGTCATCCAGTATGCGTCGGATCCAGCCCTGGGCCGCGTCGAGCTGTAGACGCGGCGTAAGCTGGGCAACCTCTACAAACAACTCAGGCGGCGTGGGGACAGGTACCCCGTCCACGAAGCCATGCGCGGGGGCGGGCATCGTTTCAAGGACGTGATAGGCAGCGCGCAAGGAGCGCGGGACACTGTGGTTGGAGAGGGCGACCACGATATGTTGGTCGGGCGATCGCTGCGCGTATCCCAGGAGCCATGCCGCGGAGTTGGCGCCGGCATGGAACTGACCGGGGCGCTGCCTGAGCACCGCACGTAGTGTTAGCCATGGGTCACTGGATGGATAAGGGCCGGCGGCCGCACCGGGAATGAATTCGTAGACACCTCGCACGCCTATGGGTTGGAGCCAGCCGCGCTTGACGAGGTAGGCCAGCCCGAGTCTCGCCGTAGCCCGGTCCAGATCAGGGCGTGCTTGCAGAAAGTCGTCAACGCTCACGAGCCTATTGCCTCGGAGTTCGAAATCCTGGACCACAGCGGCAAGCCAGGGAGGGATCGAGCGGGCCACCGAAACTCTTGTCATCATACTTGAGCCGGGGGCTCATCGGCTCCTTACTACTTGTTGTTATTTGTTTTCTCTCCGTATGCGTACGATATATGAAACGAGAACATTTAACAAATATCGGGCCTTGGCGGGCCGATGAAGCGCCTTGTTCCCCGGCAAACGCGCCGCTTATACTCTATGTGTCATGCATGGGGAGGTCGGGACATGAGCTTCCATGGCATCCCGGCATGCATGGGGAGGTCTATCGTGAACATGAGCAGCATGCGTACTCGAATCGCCTAGGCGGAGCCCCACCGGGTCTCGTTGCTTGGGCGCGTCATGATCGGTGCCGGTCAGCCCCGATCCCGCGTGCATTCGGCATAGTCAACCTTTCAGCAGAGGGCTCCGCGTTTGGCCGCATATCCCTATGGGTAGTGCGGCTTTTTCGCGTCCTTTTTGTGCCCGCGAAAGGATTGGCTCGATGCCTCGCACTATGGAGATCCCGCTTACCTACTCCCAGAACTTCATCCGCGATCCTCGGCTCATCGACTCCCTTCTCGATCGATCGACCATCCGGGGCCGCGATCTCGTCTATGAGATCGGACCCGGGACCGGCGTCATCACGGAACGACTGGCCCTGCGTTGCAGGCAGGTGGTCGCTATCGAGAAGGATAGGCGACTGGCCGACGAGCTGCGCGACCGCTGCCACGCCTATCCGAACGTGTGCATATACGCGGCGGACTTCCTGCGCTTTCCGCTACCCACAACGCCTTTCAAGGTCTTCGCCAACATTCCCTACGCCTGCACCACCGCCATTGTCACCCGCCTGACCGCCGGCCCCGCTGTGCCGACCGACTCCTATCTGATCGTGCAACGGGAAGCCGCGGATCGCTTTCTCGGCAGTCCGCGCGCCACCCTCTTCGCGGCGCTGCTAAACCCGTGGTTCGCTCTGGAGGTGTGCCATCGCTTCCATCCCGGCGATTTTCGCCCGGCGCCGAAGGTAGAGAGCGTACTCCTCCGCCTACATCGGCGCGAACAGGCTTTGGTTTCCGCCGCGGATACGCGGTTCTTTCGCGACTTCGTCACCTTCGCCTTCACCGCACCATGCCCGACCATGCGATGCATGCTCCGCGCCTGCGCGGGACGGCAGTTTGCCGATCGGCTGATTCGCCTGGCGCGGCTCGATCCCAACGCAACCCCATCGATGATCCCCGGCACGTTCTGGGTGCTTCTGTTCGAGCATCTGAAGGACGCCGGTGGGGCCGGGGTGCGGCACGCGGTGGCGGGAGCCGAGCAGCGGTTGCGGGGCAGGCAGGCCGCCCTGCGCAAGGTACACCGGACGCGCCTCCGGTGAGCGCGCTTGCTCGGTAGGTCGAATGTAACGAAGCTCCTGACGCGGGAGGTGCCTGGAACATGTGATAATTGCCGCTCAGTATCGCCAACGCCGTCCGAATCCCCAGTTGGCCAGCGTCCAGCGGAAGAACATGACGAACATGTTGAGCCGCCAGGGGCGCTCGTGCAGGCGGCGCGGCGAGGTGGCAATCCAACTCGAACTGATGCGGCACATCGGCCAGTCCGCGTGCTGTACCCGCGCCAGAAAGTCGCGATCCTCGGCCAAGCGTATTTCCTCGGCGAAGCCGCCGATCTCGGTGAAGACCGCGCGCGAACAGAAGAACATCTGCGCCTGCAAGTCGAAGAGGCGTTTCCCAAACTCCATCAGCGCGAAAAAGCCCCGATCGATGAGGTCACAAGAGTCCGCGATTACCGGAATGCTGCCCGCCGCGTAGCCCTTCCCGCCCCAGCTCACCACGCGCTCGACCAGGTTCGGCGCCATGCGCGAGTCGGCATCGAGAAAAATCAGCCACCGGCCCCGAGCCTCGCCGGCGCCGCGATTCTTGGCGCGGGAAACGCCCGGCACCGGTTCGTGCAACAGGCGGATGGAGACGGCAGGGTGGGCGGCTATGTATGACCGCACCGTCTCCGCCGTGCCGTCCGCCGACCCGTTATCCACCACCAACACTTCCAGGCGATCCGTCGGCCAGGTCTGGCCGACGACCGAGGCCAGGGCGCGCCGCACGTAGCGCTCCTCGTCGCGGGCGGGGATGATAATCGATACGTCAGGGTCGCGGCGCGATGAGGGATCCATAGCTCACGATTCGTCTATCTTCGATCAATTTGGGGAGAAGCCGCAGGATATGGGTACAGTCCGCCGACCGGCGCGCCCCTTGCGGGTGCAGGAACACCTTGAGTACGGGCGCCGTGCGCGCCGCCGTCAGCCATGCCTGTCCTCCCAGCCGGACCAATCGCTCCTGAGCCGGCCCCCCGCCCATATAGCCGATCCACGGGGTCCAGACCCGGCGCCCGTCGACCACGTTATGCACGGCCATCATGGAGACATAATACTGGAAGCCGCAAGCACGTAATTGGGGCGGCAACCGTGGGGAGGCCAGCCAGCCCGGGGCGCAGAAGCCGCACGGATCGAGGCCCACGTCTCGGAGGATTTGGCGTCCGGCCAACAATCGCTCCCGCGTTTGACGGCTATCGAGGGTGAGGAATTCGGCGATCGTGGGCGCGAAGAGGCGTCCCCGCACCTGGCGCGGCCCGAAGCCCTGGATCGGGTGAGTTACGCGATGAGTGTAGCCGTGCAGCATGATTTCCGACCCGGCCGCCGCTTCGCGCTCCAGCATCCGCGCGAATTCGGGATGCGCGCGGATGTCATTCCGGCCGTCCTCGTTGGGGATCACCTTGAGCACGAGCGGCCTTACACCCAGGGCAGCGCAGGCATCGACGAGATAGCGCACCTCCACCGCCAGCGAGGGGGCGACATCGTGAATGGCGACGACGATCCGCCGCGTCTCGCTCATGCCGGCCTCGTCTCCTTTTCGCAGGGGGCACCCATCGGGGCGCCGGTTCCGCATGCCATGGATCCGCTACGGAATACGTCCAGGTTCTGGGTTATACTGCCTACGCGTCTCAGGGTAGCAGGTTGCGAATACCTTCCGGCGCTAAGGTTGCCGGCGAGGCACGCATCTCCTCGATCCGCTACTGTAGGGGCACCGGGGACCCTCCGGGTGATGGGTGCCCTCGGCGGCCCGAACCGGGGCACCCACAAGGGGTGCCCCTACAAATCAAACATGGGAAGGGATGCCGGCAGGATGATTGCGCTGACTTCGGCCAGGCGGATGGTACGGGGCGCTTGCCCGCATGACTGCCCCGATACCTGTGCCTGGCAGGTATCGGTGGAGGACGGCCGCGCCGTTGAACTGGCGGGCGCCGCCGATCATCCCTTCACCCAGGGTGTCCTGTGCGCCAAGGTCAATCACTACCTGGAGCGCGTGTACAGCCCGGATCGCGTGCTCTACCCGATGCGACGCATTGGTCCCAAGGGCGAGGCCGCGTTCGAGCGGATTAGCTGGGATGCGGCGCTGGATGGGATCGCGGGGCGCCTGCGCGAAATCCGTGACCGTGAAGGGCCGACCGCGATCCTGCCCTATAGCTTCGGGGGGACGATCGGGCTGATCCAGAACAGCGCCATGAGCGGACGCTTTTTCGCCCGCCTGGGCGCCTCGCGTCTGGTGCGCGCGGTCTGCGGTGACGCTTCGGCGACAGGCATCGCCAAGACGCTTGGCCCCGCCGTCGGCACCCTACCGGAGGATATCGTACATAGTCGTCTGATCATCCTCTGGGGCACCAATACAATCGTTACCAACCTGCACCTCTGGCCGTTTATCCAGCGGGCGCGCCGGGACGGCGCCATGCTGATCGTGATCGATCCGCTCAAGACGCGAACGGCGGAGCAAGCCGATTGGCACATCCGACCTCTGCCCGGCACCGATGCCGCGCTGGCCCTGGGTATGATGCAGGTGATCGTCAGCGAGGGCTTGCACGATGCGGACTACGTGTCGCGCCATACCCTTGGCTTTGCCCAACTTCAAGAGCGGCTGGCCGAGTATGCGCCCGAGCGGGCGGCGACCCTCACCGGTCTGGATGCCGCTGATATCGTACGCCTGGCCCGCGCCTATGCGACCACCCGACCCGCCGTGATCCGCACCGTGCTGGGCATGGAGCATCATAGCCATGGCGGTATGACTTTCAGGACGATTGCCTGCCTCCCCGCCCTGGTCGGCGCCTGGCGCGAACGGGGCGGCGGCCTGCTGCACGCGACCCTGGATCTGCCGTTCTCGGCGCTCAACACGCGGGCCGTCTTCAAGCCCGAGCTGGAAGATCGGTCAATCCGCTCGATCAACATGGTGCAACTCGGCCGGGCGCTCACCGATCCCGCCCTGGCCCCGCCCATACGCGCCCTCTTTGTCTACAACAGCAACCCGGCCGCCATTGCCCCAAACCAACAACGGGTGTTGGCCGGTCAGCGCCGGCCCGACCTGTTCACCGTGGTACACGAGCACTTTGTCACCGATACGGCGCGCTACGCCGATTATCTCTTGCCGGCCACCATGCAGGTCGAGCACCTCGATCTGATGTGGTCCTGGGGCCATACCTACCTGACCCTCAATCAGCCGGCCATTACGCCCCGTGGCGAGGCGCTTTCCAATACGGAACTCTTCCGTCGTCTTGCCGCCCGCATGGGGTTCGACGAGCCCTATTTTCGCGAGACTGACGAGGAAATGATCCGTGCCGCGCTGACCAGTGACCATCCCTACCTGCACGGCATCACCTATGAGCGGCTGCGGGACGAGGGCTGGGCGCCGCTCAACCTCGGCGATGATTGGCGCCCATTCGCTCAGGGCGGCTTTCCCACCCCATCGGGCAAGTGCGAGTTTTACGGTGCCGGACTGGCGGCGCGGGGGGAAGATCCGCTCCCCAGCTATGCGCCCGCTCCCGAAAGTCCTGCCGGCAACCCGGCGCTCGCCGCGCGCTTTCCCCTGGTGCTGTTGACCGCCAAGTCGGCCTTGCACTTCCTGAACTCCACCTACGGCAACGCGCCGCGCCACGCCCGAGCCGAGGGTGAGCCACTGTTGGATCTGCATCCCGATGATGCCGCCTCGCGCGGTATCGATGATGGGGAGATGGTGCGCGTCTACAATGACCGGGGCGCCGTCACCCTGAGGGCGCGGATCGGGGACAGGGTCCGCGCGGGGGTGATGGCGATGCCCTCGGGTTGGTGGGCGTCGCTCAGTCCCGGCGGGGCCTCGGCCAATACCTTGACCACCGATACGCTGAGCGATTGGGGCGGCGGTGGCGCCTTTCACGACACCCTGGTCGAGGTGGAGCGCTTGCCCTGACTCTTGAAGGGTCAGGCCGCGCCATCCTCGACGGCAAGGGTAGCCGGCAGCGGCGATACGGCCGCGGCAGGACGAACCGCGGCTCGCGGCAACTGGCGAAGCAGCACCAGGCTGACCACCAGCAGTCCGAAGTCGAGCAGGAAAACATCTTGCATCGCGGTGAGGTAGTGGTCGAGGTTGGGGTGCGCGCCGAGCACGCCGAAGAACACCTCGCCCAGCCCGGCCACGCCGATCGCACTGGCAAACTGCTGGCTTGTGGTCAGCGTGCCCGCAGCGCCGCCCGCTTTTTCGGCTGGTACACCGGCAAGCACTACTCCGATCAACGCCGGCATGGCGCACCCATTGCCCGCTCCCGAAAGGAGCAGCCAGGGGGCGAGACGCCACCCGTCGATGGCCGCCCCGGAGAGATGCGCCGTGATCAGCAGTCCCAACATGCCTATCGCGGTGACCACGAGACCCCAGGCCATCACCCGCAAGCCGTGCCTGGCGATCAACGGCCGCATCAGCAGCGAGGTGGCGGCGAAGGCAATGCCGACCGGGGCGAAGGTCAGCCCGGCATCGAGGGCCGAAAACCGCAGTCCGGCCTGCAAGAACAGGGCAAGCCCCAGCATGAAACTGCCGAAATAGGCGTAGATCGCCATACAGATGCCCAGACCGGCGGAGAACGATCGCTGCTTGAACAGCTCGATGTGGAGCAGTGGCTGGCCGCCGCGCCGCGCCAGGCTTCCCTCGTACACGAGGGCGCCGATCATCGCCGGGATCGCGGCGATCAGCAGGGCGAGAGCCCAGAGCGGCCAGCCCTCCTCTCGACCGATGGTAAGCGGCACCAGGGCCAGGGCCAGGGCGCCGGAGATCGCCACCACGCCGACCGGGTCGAGTCGCGGCTTAGCGGCGGAGCGCGTGGCGGGCAGCAGCTTGAGGGCGAGGAAGAGCGCCGCGGCGCCCACGGGCACGTTGACCAGAAAGATCACGCGCCAGCCCAGGCCGAGGATGTTTGCCTGCAAGAGAACGCCGCCCAGCACCTGACCGGCAATCGAGCCGATCCCGATCGTGGCGCCGAACCAGGCCAGGGCGACATGGCGCTTCGCGGGGGGAAAGAGCGCCGTAATCAGGGCCAGCACCTGGGGACTCATCGCGGCGGCGCATAGTCCCTGGGCCAGCCGAGCGACGATCAGTTCGTTCGCTGTTTGCGCGAGACCGCAGGCGGCGGATGCGATCACGAAGGCTGCCATGCCCAGGACGAACAGACGCCGATAGCCAAAGCGGTCGCCAAGACGGCCACCCGTGATCAAGGCGGCGGCATAGGTAAAGGCGTAGCCGCCCACCACCAATTGCAGGGCCGCGGTGGATGCCCCCAGGTCGCGCTGCATGGTAGGCGCGGCGACATTGACGACGAAGAAATCGAACAGGGCCATGAACGTGGCGCTGAGGATAATGGGCAGTAAGCGCCAGGTTCGCGCCTCGGCTGACCGCTCCAGATCGGGCGTCCGCGTCCGCGTGCGGGTTGGTAATGTCATGAGCCCCACGATAGGATTCCCTCCCGTATAGTTCGACTACCATCGAACTATACGGCATTGGTCGAACCTTTCGCAAGGCTTAGTGCTATACTTTACGCATGAGCGGTGAATTGGCACAACCGGATCAACAGCATGTTGAACTGCCCTCGGTCCTGGCGGCGCTGGCCGACCCGTACCGTCTGGCCTGTGTGCGCGGCCTGGCCGAACATGGGGAGACCAGTTGCAGCGACCTGCACGATCTTACCGGCATCGAGTGCGGCAAATCGACCGTCTCGCACCATATTCGGGTGCTGCGCGAGGCCGGGGTGATCAGCACGCGGGTCGATGGGGTACACCGCTATTCGACCTTGCGGCGCGCCGACCTCGATGCCAGATTCCCCGGCCTCCTGGATGCCGTGCTTGCCTCAACGCCGGTAACCAACCATAGGTAGGTAACCGTGCTTACCCTGAAGGGTCATGGCAAGGTTCATTGCGGCTAAAGCCGCCGTGCCGCCTGCTCATTGCAAGGGAATAGGCGACGAGGCAATCTCGCCGATGCTGTAGGCGGTGTCTAGACTGGGCACCATACTGACGAAGCGCGTATTGATCCCTTCGTTGTACGGAGAGGCGCCCTGTACCCGCACCCGTAGCGTAACGCGGTATTCGTGCTGATCGCGCGGCGCCCTGGCCTGCCCACTCCTCCGTGGAGGAGCGGGCAGGCTTGCCGGATAACCGGGAATAGCCAATGATCAGGATAGGGAGGTAAGAGTGGAGCACCGGGGACATGCTCCTGTACAGGCCGGCATGATCCGGCGGATGCGCCGCGGCTCGTGATGAGCGATCAGCTCGCCGTGGTGGTTCGCCTGGTGGCCGTCCTCCTGTTGGTGGCCCTCAACGGTTTCTTCGTGGCGGCAGAGTTCGCCTTGGTCAGCGTCCGCCGCAGCCGAATCGCGGAACTGGCCGATCAGGGAAGCGCCGGGGCGGCGCGTGTCCAGCGCGCCCTGAGTGACCTGGATCAGTTTATCGCGGCCACCCAACTGGGCATCACCATGGCGTCGCTCGGCCTCGGCTGGCTCGGCGAGCCTGTGGTGGCCCAGATCCTCCATGCCGCCCTCGACTGGGCGCCCCTACCCTTCGAGAAGGCGCTCATTGCCGGCATCGTGGCCTTTGTCCTGATCACTACCCTGCATATCGTCTTCGGCGAATTGGCGCCCAAGTCCATCGCCTTGCAGCGGACCGAACGGACCGCGATCCTGGTGGTGCCGCCCACCGCCGCGTTTCTCGCCCTCTTCCGACCGGCCATTATCCTCCTCAACGGCGCGGGAGCCGCGGTGGTGCGGCTGCTCCGCCTCGATCCGGCGACGAATCTCGAGGGCGGCAGCCTTCACTCAGCGCAGGAAATCGAGCTGCTGGTCGAGCAGAGCGCCCGCGGCGGCGTTCTGGACGAGATGGAGCGGCGGATGATCCGCGGTGTCTTTGACGTGGGAGATCGCAACGCTCGCCAGGTCATGGCGCCGCGCACCCAGATCCAGGGGCTGCGATTGGGGGCCGACATCGAGGAGGCGGTGCGGGTCGCCCTTGCCGCGCGCCATAGCCGCTTGCCGATCTATGACGGCGATCTCGACCATATAGTAGGGATGGTGCATCTGCGCGATGTGCTGCGGGCGCTGGCCGAAACCCGGGCCGGCACGACGGGGTTCACCCTTCGCGCCCTCCTCCGCCCCGTGCCCGCGGTGCCCGAAGCGCTCGCTCTGGATGAGGTTCTCGTGACCTTGCGTGAGCAGCGCGCCCATTTGGCCGTGGTGGTGGACGAGTATGGCGGCACCGCCGGCATCCTGACCCTGGAGGACATTCTGGAGGAGATCGTCGGCGAGCTGAACGATGAGTTCGCCCTGCCCGGCCCGGCCGAAATCATCGCGCGCCCCGATGGATCCTGGCTGCTGGACGGCTTGCTCCCGCTCGACGAAGTGGACGAGCATGCCGGAACGCGGCTCACCGGGGCGACCGATTCACAGGGTAACCCCCTTGATGTCGAGACTCTGGCCGGTTTGATCACGGCCCGGCTAGGGCGGCTGGCCGTGGTCGGCGACTCCGTGACCGAGCCCGGTGACCCGCCCGTGCGCCTGAGCGTGGAGGAAGTAGTGGGTAGGCGAATCGCGCGCGTGGCGCTTCACAAAGAGACCGAGGAGCGGGCCGATCTCACCTGAGGTTACTTCCAGGCCGGCGAACCGCTCCGAATTGCCGCATACTATTGGCGAGTAGAAAGGGCAGCGAGAGTGATTCGTATCGCCGAGCATTTGCAGCCGATACCAACCCCGTTCTGGACGACTCTGCGCCAGGTTGGGGTCGATTATGTGATAAGCGGGCTCGATCGTTCCGCGCACCGACCGGATGAGCGGGGCATGGACCTACCCTGGGAGGAAGGGGCGCTCCGCCTCCTGGTTAAACGCTACGAGGACGCCGGCTTGCAGGTGGCGGGTATCGAGGATTCGCCGCCGCTCGATCGCGCCCGGCTCGGCTTACCAGGCGGCGACGAAGAGATCGAGCAGTTTTGCGAACTGGTCCGGAGCATGGGCGCCGTGGGCATCCCCATGCTCTGCTACAACTGGATGGCGGTCATTCCCTGGCTCCGCACCTCGACTACCCTGCGCGGGCGGGGCGGCGCCCTGGTCACGGGCTTCGACCACGCCGTCTTCGCCAAGCTGCCTCCCACCTGGGCCGGTCAGGTCACGGAAGAGCATCTCTGGAGCACCTTCAAGCACTTCATCGAGCGCGTGGCGCCGGTGGCCGAGAAGGCAGGGGTTCGGCTGGCCTTGCATCCTGACGATCCGCCGCTGTCCCCGCTGCGCGGCATTGGGCGCATCATGCGGAGCGTAGAGGCGTTCGAGCGTGTGATCGATCTGGTTGACACGCCCGCGAACTCCATCACCCTGTGCCAGGGCAACTTCACGCTGATGACCAGCGATCTTCCCGGCGTGATCCGCCGCTTTGGGCGGCTTGGCCGCATCGCGTTCGGCCACTTCCGTGATGTGCGAGGGACGCCCGAACACTTCGTGGAGACATTTCACGACGACGGCCCGACCGATATGTACGCCTGCATGAAGGCCTGGCACGAGATCGGCTTCGACGGCGTGATGCGCCCGGACCACGTGCCGACCCTGGAGGGCGATGTGAACGACAACCCGGCCTACTCGAATCTGGCGCGCCTGCACGCCATCGGCTACATGACCGGGCTGCGCGAGGCGGCCACCGCCGAACTTAGCAAGTAAGGGCAGTCAGGAGGAGGCGCCGAAACCGGCGCCTCCTCCTGACTGCCCTATTAC
>JAICHN010000127.1 GCA_025924845.1 Chloroflexota bacterium
AGTTTGACCGCTTGGATAGATAGGGCGCGGAGCACCGCTCTAGTCCACGACGGGTGGGCGCATCCTGACGAGATCGTCGGCTATGCGGGACCGGGGCGCTCTGAACGAAGGCGGGTGATCTCCGCGCGGAGCGCCGCTATCTCTTCCGTTCGCGCGGTGAGTTGCCTGGCCTGGTCCGCCAGTTGTTCCAGCCGTTCCTCACGGGTCGGCACGGGTTGTCCATCCTGATCGAGCACCCGCAAGATGATTCCGTCGGGGCGCAGGGCGATACCCAGCGGGGCACAGTGATAACTGCCGTCCGCCTCTTGCCGCCAGGTACGAGTGGCCCCACCCGTGCGCCGCCAACCTCGACAGGGCGTTCCCATCAACTCATTCGTGGGGTCGAAGGCCAGATAGTATTCCACCCCGGTCCCAAGGTACCCGACCACCTTCCCACTCACGTCATTCACGTCGTATTCCCAGGTAGAGGGGCTTACTACCTCCACCACCAGGGTAGGCGGCCCATCTTTCGTTACGGACATCTCCTTACGGAGTTCCGGCCCGGCCGCTGGATAGACGGCAATATCGGGCATTGGACGCCAAACTCCGCCCGAGGCTGAGCCCACCAGGGCAAGTTGATTACCGACATGCCAGGGCAGGTGACGGAGATCGGCGACATCCCGCAAGCCGTTGTAGAGGACAACAATTGCATACTGATGCCAATCAGCCCCCACCAAATCCTCCTCGGTGTCGTCGGGCAACCAAAAATCATCAACTCTATGGAGCGTGCTCATGGCCGAACCCCCCTTGGAGACTTGATTGCGGCTACTTTCAGTATAGCGCTACGGTTTGCAGTTGCCGGCGGCTGTTCCGCGTCATGGCGCCCGTTCCCCACCATACTCTTGAATAATGGACACGACGGTCTGGAACAACGTAGCGTTGGGCATAGGGACAAGGCGGCAGCTGGGTTAGGGATGCAGGCTGAAGTCGTAGCGATCAAGGAGTGTGCCAAGCACCGAGAGCGGCAAGGCGCCCAGCGACCGCGCTATACCCGCCTGCGCGGCGGCCCGCGCGCGATCGAACAGGGCCACGCTCAGCAGCGACGGGTCGTGGCGTGCTGGGAAGAGCAGGCCGTCGGGTTGTGCGGGATGCGCCCAGAAGGCGCGACCCCACAGGTGCGCCTCGGCGTGATTGCCCGCGAACAGGCGCGCGTCGGCATCGAGCCGGCGTAGTCCGGGCCCAGTCAGATCTACCAGTGCCAACGGCAGTAGCGGGACGATCTCCGACAGGCACGTGCTCAGCAGTTGGGCATGACTCACTGTGCGCACCGTGGCACCGAATGCCGTGTCCAGCCGCCCGAATGTCTCCACGAAGCAGCAGGCCAATTCGCTGCCCATATACAGTGTCCCATATTCGCCGGCCGGCGCATTGAAGCGCGCAGTCGGCAGTGGGTTAAAGAAAATCGCGCCATGGACACAGGCATGGATGCGATACCAGGGATGGGAAACGTACTGAATTGGTAAGGGGCGAGCGGCCAGATCCGCCGGCGGAGGCGGCAATGGCCCCAGATCTGTCGGGCTAGCCCCCACCTTGCTCCCCGTAGTGCCGTGCCGCGGCAACTACTGCCGCCACATGGCCCGCCCGCAACGCATCCAGAGGGCGCGTACCATCAAGCCGAGCATCACCGCCGAGCAGGAAGGCAGCCTGTCCCCAGGGATCAAGGTGTTCCAGCGCGGCCAGAGTTTCGGGCAGGCCGGGCAATACGCCCTGCCGATCGAACTGCCAGACCGGGTACAGATAGGTGCCGGCACTCAGGGGCAGACCAAGCAGATTCCCGCGCGCCCGGCGCTGCTGTACGGCTTGCCGACTCTTCAGGCCCAAGATAGTCATTACAGTGGTAGCGGGGACGGCACCGCCATCCGCCGAGAGCAACCGCTCACGATCCCGTAGCCAGCGCAAGCGGGCAGGACCGAGCGGGTCTTCGTCACGCACGCGCTCCATCACGGAGGGCGCGGTGAGCAGTTCGAGCAGCAGCGCATAGTCCGTAGAACGCCCAAGTGCCGCGGTCGTCGCCGCCTCGTCCGCACTCTCAGCCAGGTTGGCAAGGGCATGGAATAGGCGGGCAGTGAGCGCTTGGTGCAGCACCCCATCGGCGTGCCCCAGCATATCAAGCGCGGCGTCTATTATCTCGTCGCGCGCCTGTGGGTACTGGACGCGCAGAGCTTGTTTGAGCGACAATGTCGTACCCGCCGCCATCGCTGCGCCGCCCATAGGTCTTTCCTCCAGTGTTTCGTAAACGCTTCTATTGACATTGTAATCCAATGGCCTATGATTGTACATTGTCAATATATCCCCGAGAGGGGTCGTTAGAGCGTGCTGGCGACGATACGCCGCGGGTACGAGGCGCGGTATTCCTCCCCCATGTCGCGTACATGCATATAGTCGACCTCGGTAAAGACAGTCTTCCAGGGCTTGCGCATACCTGTGATGACGGCAATTACAGCACCCTGTAGTCCACGGCGGGCAAGTTCTGCCTTCTGAACTAGGACACGGGCGCCGCTTCACGCGAAGATCGAGGTCGTCTTGGTTCCGGTGATGGTCTATTTGGAATGATCCTGATCTCGGCATCAAGGGCAGCGGCAAGGGCGGCGACGGTTCCCAGTTCCGGATTGACCTCTGCACTGAAGGGATGGGGAACCGGCGTAAGGCGGGAACCAGTCCTCGCCATGCCGTTGGCCCGTGACGAAAGTCACAGCGAGGTAGGCTACGCGCCTATACACTGAATCCAAAAGGCACCGTACCCGCTCGCCGCTCATGGAGCGGATGCGGGCGAGCGATCGAGGATCTGAAGGAAGGGATCGAGCCATGGCCGGAACCAATCTACCCGAACTGTGGGAGTGGGCCGAATACTATTGCCCCTGGTGCTACATCGCGGCCGTGCGGCTGCATGCGATCAGGCCGGAGTACGAAGGCCGGGTGAAACTGCGCCTTCGCCCGTTCCCGTTGGAAGCGCTGGGCGGCGAGCCGGCGCCGCGCGACATACTGGAGCAGGAATGGTGGTTGGCCGCCATCCAGGAGCCGAAAGCCGCCTTCGCGCCTTTTACCGCTCCGGACTGGCCCACGACCACGCTCCCCGCCTTTGATGCCGTCTGGTGTGCGACCCAACTGAACGAGGCGGCCGCCTATGACTACGATCTCAATATCCGCCGGGCCTTCTTTGCCCAGAGCCGTGATATCGGCCGGCGGGAGGTGCTGTTGGAGATTGCCGGGGATAGCGGCATCGACCTGCCCGCCTTTACCCGCCTGTTTGACAGCGGCGAAGCCCGAGGGCATGTGCTGGAGGAAGGGCGCCTGGGAAAGGAGCGCTATGGCGTACGCGGTACCCCAACTATCATGCGCGGCGACGGCACGAAGCTACATCACCCGATCGCCGAGCCAAAGATGCGCCGACGCAAGATCGTGGGGATCTCGGCGCTGCCCTGCCGCGGCGAAGGCTGCCTAGAGGCGACGCGCGACCTGTTCGAGCAGGCACTGCGGGAAGGGCGCGAGTAAGGAAACAACATGGTAAGAATGAAACGTGTCTACGAGCCGGTCGAGGAGGAGGATGGCTACCGGGTGCTGGCGGAGCGGCTCTGGCCGCGGGGCCTGAGTAAGGACAAAGCGCGGCTGGATGCCTGGGAGAAGGAGATCGCGCCGTCCGCCGACCTACGTCGCTGGTATGGCCATGATCCGGCGAAGTGGGACGAGTTTCAGACTCGGTACGAGAAGGAACTTATGGCGCCGGAGGCCCAGCAAATTCTGGCGAGCCTGGCAGAGCGCGCGCGCCGGCAGACCGTCACCCTACTCTACGCTTCGCACGCGGCGGCTATCAGCAATACCGCGGTGCTACTCAGACTGTTGACCCACTACCCCGCCCCTTAGGGATCCAAGAACTGATCGGAGGATTTAGCCCATGTTCATCCCACTGCCCGTCATCGTGGGGGGAGCCGGCGCGCCGGCGCCCGGCGAGATGCGCACGATCCACGCGGGCGGCCGTGAGATTCTGCTCACGAACCTGGACGACGAGTACTACGCGGTGGACGATATCTGCACGCACGAACGGTGCTCACTCGGGGACGGCTGGATCGAGGACGGCATTGTGGAGTGCCCCTGCCATGGGGCGAGTTTCGACATACGCACCGGTGCCGTGTTAAGCCTACCCGCCAACAAGCCCCTCCCTACCTATCCGGTGCGCGTGGCCCCGGATGGTTCCCTGGCTATCGAGGTGCCGGACTGAACAGATGAAGGGGCAGGAAGATCTTTCGTGTGCTTTCCGCGCGGGATCGCCTGGCCTATGTTCCAGGCGTGCCCCGGCTTACCGGCCGGGTATGATAAGGCTGGGCCGGCATAGTGCGAAGGGAATGTGGTGATGAGCGTGGACGTGGACCTCCCCTTCCTCAGAGCGTTGCCCTATTTTCGCGGCCTATCGAATGACGAACTGGCGATCATCGCCGCCCGCTGCCGGCAACGAGCGCTGGATGACGATGAGATCATTATGATGGAAGGGCAGCCCGCTGCCGGCCTCTATGTGGTACGCGAGGGCAGGGTACGCATCTTCAAGACGTCCAGCCGGGGCAAGGAACAGGTCCTGATCGTGCTGGGGCCGGGTGAAACCTTCAATGACGTCCCGGTCTTTGACGGAGGGCCCAACCCGGCGGGCGCCCAGGCCGCCGCGCCCGGCACCACAGTGTACATAGTGCCGACCGCGGTGGTGATGGAGTTACTCATCAGTAACCCCCGCGTTGCCGCCGATATCATTCACATCCTGGCTGGACGGTTGCGGCACCTGACCGCCGTGGTCGAGGATCTCTCGTTTCACCACATCACGGAGCGCGTCGCCAAACTGCTGCTGGCCGAGAGCGCGGCCGATAGCCGCCCCTTGTTGACTCAGGAGCGCATGGCCACGCGCATCGGCACGGCCCGCGAGGTAGTGAGTCGCGCCCTACGCACTCTAGAGCAGCAAGGAGCGATCACGCGGCAGCGCAATCGGATCGTAGCGATCAACGCCCCACTGCTCCGCGCTTTGCTCGAACGCGGTGCATCGCCCGAGCCGGATGACCGCGCTATAGGCCATTCGCCAGATGGTAATAGACCTCGTTCCAGCGAAGTTCCTTCTTAAAATCCGCCAGGCGCGTATCCTGACCGATCAGTACGAACTCCAGACCCGCCATGTCGGCGAAATCCTCGAGATGCTCCGCGGTTAATGCCTGGCTAAAGCCGGTATGATGGGCGCCGCCCGCCAGGATCCAGGCGGCGGCGGCCGTTTTGAGGTTTGGCCTGGGCACCCAAACCGCCGTGGCGACAGGCAGCTTGAGAAACGGCTTATCCGGCGGTACGACATCCACTTCATTGACCACCATGCGGAATCGGTTTCCCACATCCACGATGGAGGCATTGACGGCCGGACCACTCCGCGTGTTGAAAACCAGCCGAACCGGATCCGCCTTGCCGCCGATTGAGAGCGGATGGATTTCCACGGTGGGCGTGTGCTCGGCGATCGAAGCGCAGACTTCAAGCATGTGCGCGCCCACCACCTTCATGGGCTCGCCCCCGAAGTCATAGGTATAGTCCTCCATGAAGGAAGTGCCTCCGTCGAGACCGGCGCCCATTACCTTCATCGCCCTGACCAGCGCCGCGGTCTTCCAATCACCCTCGGCCCCAAACCCATAACCATCGGCCATCAAACGCTGCACCGCCAGGCCGGGCAGTTGAGTCAACCCATGCAGATCCTCGAAGGTCGTGGTAAACGCCTTGAACCCGCCGGCCTGAAGAAAACCGCGCAGCCCCAATTCGATGCGGGCCGCCTCGCGGAGCGCCTCGTGCCGGCTGCCGCCCCCGCGAAGCGGCTCCGCGACGGTATATTGCTCGTCGTATTGGCCCACCAGCGCATCGACGGCGCCGTCCGTCACTTCCCGGACATACTGGACCAGGTCGCCAACTCCATAGCCGTTGACCGAATAACCCAGGCGGAGCTGTGCTTCCACCTTATCGCCTTCGGTGACCGCAACCTCGCGCATGTTGTCGCCAAAGCGCGCTACGCGGGCTCCCTGGCTGTCTTGCCAGGCGCAAGCGGCGCGGAGCCAGACGCCGATCTGGGTCAGAACCTCCTCATCTTGCCGGAAACCGACCACGACCTTCCGTTTCAGGTGCATCCTGGTGCCGATGAACCCGAACTCGCGATCCCCGTGCGCGGACTGGTTGAGGTTCATAAAGTCCATGTCGATTTCGGACCATGGCAGATCCCTGTTGTACTGGGTATGCAGGTGCAGGAAGGGCTTCCGCAGGGCAGAGAGCCCGGCAATCCACATTTTGGCGGGCGAGAAGGTGTGCATCCAGGTAATCAAGCCGACACATTTGGGGTCGGCATTGGCCTCGATGCACACATCCCGAATCGCCGAAGGGGAGGTCACCACCGGTTTAATGACGATCCGCACCGGAATGCTCGGTGACTGCGCGATCTCCTGCCCGATTACGGCCGCATGATCCGCAACCTGCCTGACCACATCATCGCCATACAGGTGCTGGCTTCCGGTGACAAACCAGGCGTCGTACTGGTCCAGATCCATACCTGCCGCCTTTTCTCTCTTGCTCCTCCGAGGAATAAATCCGCGCCATGCCGCGGACGTTCCTATGGTTTGGCGAAGTAGTCGGCGTTCTTCTGAGTGAAGGACTGCCACTGCGCCGGCACCTCATCCTCGGCGAAAATGGCGGTCACCGGGCACTCGGGCTCGCAGGCGCCGCAGTCGATGCACTCATCGGGATTGATGTAGTACATGTCATCGTCATCCGAGGAGTAGATACAATCCACCGGGCATACCGCCACGCAGGACGCATCCTTCACGTTGATACAGGGTTCGGTAATTACGTAGGTCACGACCATGTGCTCCTTTTCCGAGAGAACGTTTACGCTCTACAGGCTCATTGTGGGCCGAGCAGGCTTACTCATACTGTGACTTTGGTCACAAGGGTACCACCAAAGCGATCATACCTTTTCGCAAGCTGACCATCACAAAATCCAGGGGTCGACCCCGGATTTTGCGACGCGGCCTCGACTGTAACCAAAGTCACAGTCGAGGCCGCCCAAAAAGAGTAGGCTGGAAGAGTCCAGGGTGAAATGCCCCCGTAGGACCAGCGAAGGAAAGGATCATGATGCCCACATCCGTTTTTGTGCTCGATGTTCGGACGATCCCCCCGCCCCAACGGCATCCGCGCATCTTCGAGGCGCTCGATAAACTGGCCACCGGCCAGGAACTATTTCTGATGAACGATCATGAGCCGAAACCGCTCCGCTACCAGATTCAGGCTACCCAGCCGGAGATCTTCGAATGGGACCCACGGCAGACCGGCATCCATGAGTGGACCGTGCGGATCCGCCGCTTACAGGCAAGTCCGCCGCTCACCGAGCTGCACCTCCCGACGCGGCTACCCCATTTCAGTGAGAACCTGGCCGTGGGCAAGCTCGTGGGCCGGTCTACGGCGGCACGGAAAGTACTGGCCCGATTTGGCCTTACCCCCGGTGTTGAAGACCCTCGTCCGCTTCGTGACCTGGCGGCGGAAGCGAACGTGGACATAGACATTCTGATGGCGGCCCTCGAAACGTCCCTGGCCCGGTGATCGTAAGTAGTAGCGCCGCGATGACCCCGCGAGCCGCCTCCTCAGTATCGGCACGAGGAGCGGCGGCGCGGGCGCGCGCCTCCACGATCCCCTTGTGGTACCTCTACACCGCCGCCGGCGCATTGGTGCTCTTCAGTACTGGGCTGATTGCCCTGGCTCCCGACGCCATGGCCACGACCCTCACTCCTCATGTGCTCGCTCTGATCCATCTGGCTACCCTGGGCGTGCTGACCACGGCCATCATGGGGGCGCTCTGGCAATTGCTCCCGGTGATTCTGGTCGTGTCGGCGCCGCCCGCCTGGATCAGCCGTGCCCATTTTCCATGGTGGATTGCCGGCGTGACCCTCCTGGTGGCAGGCTTCTGGAGTAACTGGCCGCCGGCCCTCGCGGTAGGCGGATCGTTGGTGACGCTCGGCGCGATCGCCTTCGCCGCGGTGATGCTGTGGACTATTGCCCGAGCGCCGCGTCGGCCCCTAGCCGCCTACTTCATAGCCGCCGGCCTGCTCTACCTCGTGGTGGTCGTGCTGGGTGGGCTGACCCTGGCCATAGACCTTCAGACCGGCGTACTGGGCGCCGCCCTGTTGCGCGTGCTGCCCGCCCATCTGCTGCTGGGCTTCGCGGGCTGGGGTATTGGCACGGTGATCGGCGTGTCCTACAAGCTGGCCCCGATGTTCGCCCTGGCCCATATCGGGGGCGAGCGCTTGGGCTGGTGGTGCTTTGGCCTCTTGCAGGGCGGCATCCTGGTCCTGGCCCTGACACTCACGGCCGGCCTGCCGCAAGCGGCCGGACTGGCGGCGGGCATAGCTATCCTGGCGGCCCTGGTGCTCTATGCCATTGATACGATGCGCATCCTGCGTTCCCGAAACAAGAAAGTGCTTGAGCCGACCCAGTGGCATGCCCTGGCCGGCATCGGCTACCTGTTGCTGTGTTGCCTGATCGCCCTGTATGACGCGAGAGGTGATACCGGGTGGTGGCTGGATGGGCGAACCGCGACGGGGTTAGGCTTGCTGTTCCTGCTGGGCTTCATCGCCCAGACCATCATGGGCTATCTCTACAAAGTTGTCCCCTTCCTGGTCTGGAACCGTCGGTACGCCCCGCTGGTCGGGCGGCAAAAGGTGCCGGTGATGCGCGATCTGATTCGGGAACGCACGGCAAAACTGACCTTCCCCCTGTATAACCTGGGCCTGATCTGCCTGCTTGCCGCGATATGGTGGAGCCCGAATCTGATCCGCCCGGCGGCGGCGATCGTCGCGGCGGCAACCTGGCTGTTCGCGGCCAATCTTCTGGCGGTACTCCGCCCCATTCGGAAAGGAACCTGAACTGATGGAACAATCTACGCTCGATCTCGATGTGCGTGAACTGATCCCCCGCGAACGGCACGAACGGATCTTCAGCGAGTTGGCGCTGATGGAGCGCGGACATCGGGTACGACTGATCAACGACCACGACCCCAAGCCCTTGCACTATCAGTTACTGGCCGAGCATCCGGGCGAGTTCGCTTGGGATGAGGAGGAAATGGGACCGGAACGCTGGGTGGTGGCGATCACGCGCCTTATCAGCCCGGAAGGAGAAGGAAAGAAATGAGCGACAATGCGACACCCGCGATGGTATTGGACAACCGCGGCCTGGAACCGCCGCAACCGATGATGCGCATCCTGGAGAGCCTGGAGAGCCTGCCGGACGAGGCGACGCTGTTGGCCATCAACGAACGCGCCCCGATGTTCCTCTACCCCGAGCTGGAGGCGCGCGGTTACCGGCACCAGACCACGCCGCATCCCGACGGCAGCTTCCATATCACGATCCATCGGGAGGGACCGGTGGAGTCCGCGCCGGCAACGCCCCCGCAAGCATTCGCGCCGGAGGGCGAGCGACCCACCGTGGTGGTGGACGTCCGGGCCGATCAGCGACGAAACAAGGAGCCGTTCGACCGGATCATGGCGGCGGTAAAGGCGCTTGGTCCCGAGGAAGACCTGGTTGTGATCAACACCTTCGACCCGGTGCCGCTCTACACCGTGCTGGGACGGCGCGGCTTCACGCATGTGACGACGCAACTTGGGCCGGAGGAGTGGCACATACGCTTCCAGCAAGCAGGCGCGGCCCAATGAGTGTTCAAGCGGAGGAAGACCAGGCCGCGGTGACCGAGGAACAGATCATTCAAGCCCTCTATCAAGTCTACGATCCCGAATTAGGGGTGAACGTGGTGGACCTGGGGCTGGTCTATGGGGTCGCCGTGGCGGATGCGGCGGTGGAGGTGACCATGACCATGACTACCCCAGGCTGTCCGATGCACGAGGCGATTACCGAGGGCGCCGAAACGGCGGTGGCCCAGCTGCCGGGAGTGCGGGAGGCACGGATCAATGTCGTGTGGTTCCCGCCGTGGGACCCAAGCAAGATGAGCGAGGCGGCCCGCCGCGAACTGTGGGGGTGACGCCGTCCCCCGAATGCGGCCGAGCCCGAATCCGCGAAATGCTCTCTCACCGTCTATCTCCGTACCGCAGGCGCGGCGGCACGGAGATAGACGGGCTTACTGGACTCTTAAAATACGCCGATCCCAGGGTTCCTCCCGGCATATCGACCTTGCAGCGCCATTGACCTACCGACAGTTCGCGTTGCCGACGGTGATGGTCGGTAGCGGCATTGCGGGCGATACGGAAGGGCCGCGCCGGACACTCGCCGGCCGCGCCGCGGTAACGCGGCAGCGGAGAATGAGAGACATGGCCGGCAATGGAGTAGGCGCGGAAACGGGGTGGGATGCGCGGCTTCGTCCGTGGAGCGCGTGGGGTGGGGTTCAGCCCACTGGATCCCACCCCAATCGTCAGCTTACGCAATCGCTATGGCTTGGAGGGAAAGATCACCGACAGGCATTCGGCCGTGCCCGTGTTCGCGGTCGCGCCCGAACTCACGAAATGCACCGGGATCGTACCGCCCGTGCAGGTGGCCTGCCGCGCATTCGCGTTCACGCTGGGCGCGCCTGTCCCCGGCGTGCTCTGGGAAAATCCGCCCAGGGCAAACGCCGCCAGCGCGATAGTCAGCGCCCAGTAGACGGCAAGGTACGCCCGAGCATGGCGCAGGTAGAACGCGACGAAATTGCCCCGGCCGCGCGTAGGATTGCCCATACTACCTCCCCGAGTCGCCGCCGGACGCGCCTCGCGCCACGTAACTGACTTGCTCTGCACTTCTACACTCTATCACAAGCGCGAGATACGCTATCGTGTGGCCTTGTTCCCAAGGCCGGCAGTCGAGGCGGAAGCTATGCCGGATCCTGGCGCTCGGCGCGGAGGCGGGCGATTTCCGCCCGCAGAGCCTCAATCTCCTCCGCTTGCGCAGCGTTGGTTCTTTCTTGCGCGGTAAGCCGCGATGCTTGGTCGGCGAGCTGCTCCAGGCGCTCCTCGCGGGTAGGGACGGGACGCCCTGCCCGATCCAGCACCCGCAGGATAATCCCCTCGGGGCGCAACCCAATCCCCAACGAGGCGCACTGGTAGGTGCCGTCCGCCTCGGGCCGCCACTCGCGTCTTACCCCACTCCCTTGTCGCCAGCCTCGACCGGGCATACCCAGCAGCTCACTTGTCGGATCGAAGACCAAATAATAGTCCACCCCCAGGCCAAGGTAGCCTGCCGCCTTCCCGCTCCCCTCATTCACATCGTTGGCCCAGGTACTGGGGCTCGCTACTTCCACCACCAGCGTGGGCGGCCCATCCTCCTTGACCACCATCTCCTTG
>JAICHN010000128.1 GCA_025924845.1 Chloroflexota bacterium
AGCTGGATCCGGTGCTGTGGATCGCTTCCAACTACAATCCGGTGCGGATGCTCGCCGAGGCGCCAAAGGCTCGCCTCATGGCGCTGGGCGCCGACAGCGACTACCTTGGCCGCTTCGACGCCGTACTCCAGCAGTTAGATGCCTACATGGATCCGCACGCCGAGACATGGTTCGGGCGCGTGCATCCCGACGACGGGCGAAAGATCGCCTATTTTTGCGCCGAGTTCGGCCTGCATGAATCACTTCCTATCTATTCCGGAGGCCTCGGCGTCCTCGCCGGTGACCACTGCAAAGCGGCGAGCGACCTCGGCGTGCCCCTGGTGGCCGTGGGCCTGTGGTACCAGCGTGGCTATTTCCGCCAGCATATCGACCCGGATGGGCGCCAGATCGCCGAGCCCGAGACGGTGGTTCCCGCCGAACTCCCTGTCTTGCCCGCGCTGCGTTCCGGAGCGGAACTGAAGATCAGTGTTCCCATGGCAGGTCGATACGTGACGGCCCAGGTGTGGAAAGCGCAGGTGGGGCGAGTCCCGGTCTACCTGCTCGACCCGGATGTGCCCGAAAACAGCGAGGGCGATCGAGCACTATGCGCGCGCCTATACGGTGGTGATCGCGAAACAAGGCTGGGACAGGAATTACTGCTTGGTATAGGCGGAGTCCTGGCCCTCCGCGCCCTGGGTATCGCGCCGACGCTGTGGCATATGAACGAGGGCCACGCCGCCTTCATGGGCCTGGAGCGCATGCGGGAGCTGGTACAGGCCGGGAAAGCCTTTACGGAAGCATGGCCCGAGCAGGCCGAGAACACGATCTTCACGACGCATACTCCCGTCCCGGCCGGAAATGAGCTATTCAGTGACGACCTTGTAGTGCGCTTCCTTCCCGACCTGGCGGCTGACCTTGGCCTGACTACGCAGGGCCTGCTCGATCTGGCGAAGGAAGAAGGAGCGCCGTCGGGCACTTTCGCCCTAACCCCGCTTTCCCTTCGTCTTTCCCATCAAGCAAATGGGGTGAGCGCGCTGCACGGGGCGGTAGCACGGCGCATGTGGCAAAAGCAATTTCCCGGTCGCTCAGTCGAAGAGGTGCCGATCACCTCGATGACGAACGGCATCCACACGGCTACCTGGATCGGCGAGCCTCTCCGCGTCCTCATGGACCGCTACCTTGGCGCCGATTGGCTGGAACGACCGGATGATCCTGAAGTGTGGACGGGTCTCGATCGCCTCCCCAATCGAGAATTATGGGGGGCGCACCTGGCGCTTAAGACTACGCTCGGCGCCATGGTCCTGGAGCGCGCGGTCGGTCGGCGCGGCGGCGTGAGCCAATTATGGGATCCTCAGGTCTTGACGATTGGCTTCGCGCGTCGCTTTGCCCGCTACAAGCGCGCCACGCTCCTTTTTCATGATCTCGACCGCGTCACCTCTCTACTGACCGACCCCGAACGGCCGGTGCGCGTGCTGTTCGCCGGCAAGGCACATCCGGCGGATGAGGGTGGCCAGGCATTGATCCGGGAAATCGTCCAGCTCTCGCAACGACCCGAATTCATCGGCAAGATCCTGTTCCTGGAGGGCTATGACCTTTCGCTGGCCCACGCCATGACGGCGGGCGTGGATCTCTGGCTCAACAATCCCGAGCGGCCCCAGGAGGCGAGCGGTACCAGCGGGCAGAAGGCCGGGTTGAACGGGGTGCCCAAATGCAGCATCCGCGACGGCTGGTGGGACGAGGGCTACCGTTCGGATAATGGTTGGGCCTTCGGCGGGGCGGTAGGGAACGACGACCGAGACAGCGCCGAACTCTACGCACTGCTCGAAAACGCCATCATCCCCGCCTTCTATGAGCGGGACGAGCATGGCCTACCGGCGCGCTGGCTGACCATTATGCGCGCCTCCATGCGTACCGTTGGCCGGCAGTTCAGCGCGCACCGTATGGTAAAAGAGTATGTGGAGCGGCTCTATCACCCAGCCTAGTGTTTGATTTCGGCCGGCATTGTTTGAATGGTGGGACCCCGCGACTGCCTGCACATGGTAGGGACTGGGGAGGGAGAAGGCGTTCGCGGCGAAGGCTGATTTGGACAGGAGCACGCGGGGTATCTCGTGTGTTCCTGTCCAAATCCGTGAAGGATCGAGCCTACGCCTCCGGCTCGGCGGTCGTGGCCGCCTTCTCCGCTGCCGGCGCGGATTGGCGAACCGGCTTCTTAGCAGGGGTCGAACTGGGAGCAAGGATCAAGGTCATCTGACGACCTTCGGAAATCACATCTCGCTCCACTCGAGCGACATCGCCAACCTTGGAGGCAAGCTCCATCAGCACCTTACGCCCCCAATCCGGGTGGGCCTGCTCGCGGCCTCTCATGCGCAGTACAAGCTGGACGTGATCGCCCTCTTGCAGCCACTTGATGATCGATCGTTGCTTGGTCTCCAGATCATGGGGGTCGGTCTTGGGCCGCACGCGCACCTGCTTGAGGGTAATGGTCTTTTGGTTCTTGCGCGCCTCGCGTTCCCGACGCGACTGCTCGTACTGCTGGCGGCCATAATCGAGGATTCGGCAGACGGGCGGCTGGGCAAGGGGAGACACCTCAACCAGGTCAAGGCTCCGGTCGCGAGCCGCCTTGAGCGCGTCGGCGATAGGCATTTGGCCAAGCGCGGTACCATCCGAATCGATTACCAGAACAACACGCGCCCGAATCTGCTCATTGATGCGGACCTGAGTTCCCCGCGGCCCGCGGCGATCTTCGCTAGGCTTCACAGGGCCTCACTGCCCGAAACGCCGCGTAGCGCGGCATAACACGCCCTACAATAGATCGGGTTATCCCCATGCGGCGAAAACGGTACCTGGGCCATCTTGCCGCAATGCACACATCGAATGTCGGTCATCTGCCTCCGCGCCCACTCACTTCCGGCGTCTCCGCCGTGTTTCTTTACTCGCGCCCCGCCACTTTTCCGCCTGGTCGAGGGCGGGACGGCTCTCCGCGTCGGAGCCTCAACGGCCCTACCCCTGCTCCGGCATTGCGCACATCGTTGGGGAGCGTGCCGCAAACCTTTAGTCAGATAGAATTCCTGTTCACCCACGGTGAAAACGAATGCGGAGCCGCACTCCTTACAACTCAACTCCCGATCCTGGAGCAATGCTTAGTCCCCACTGCCGCCGTCCGGCGCCGTACCATGGAAGTGATCAACCTGAGCCTCAGCGCGCACGTCCAAAACGGATACCTCCGGTGCCGGCCGGCTCGCTGGACTTCTTCCCAGTATACCATAGCTCGGGTACGAATCCCGGCGCGATCCCCAAGCCCGCTACCCTATGCCCAGTGCCCCACGCATCTGGATTGGGCTCAGCGGACCAAGATAGACGGCGCGGAGTCTGCCCTGAGGACCAATCAACACCGAGGTGGGAAGCGCCGACACATGATAGTCGAGCAGAGAAACCTGGAGCCGCGAATCCAGCAGGAGAGGATAGGTCACCCCGACCCGCCGCCCGAAGGCGGCGACCGTGCGGGCGGTGTCCGGCGTCCCCACCACGCCAAGCACGACCGGGGCGTTCCTGCCGTTTGCCGCCTGCCGCGCTTCCTGAGACGCCTGCTGGAGGGCGGGCATTTCCGTGGTACACGGTATGCACGTCGGCGACCAGAAGTTGAGCAGAACCGTCCGACCACGGAGCGCCGCCAGATGTACGGTGTTGCCGTGCGTATCATTCAGAACAAAATCGGGGGCTAGCTGACCGAGGCGCAGTCCGGGGAGCGAGGCGCCCAGCGAAGGAGCGCCGCTGTTGGGCCAGAACGTGATGGCAAGCACTGCAGCTACCAACACCGCCCACCCCCCTATGAGAAAGACCAGGAAGCGGCGGACCCGGCTGGGGACCAGCGCATATACTCTCACTGCCGGCATGCGCCCTCCACATGCCGCGTGATTGCCTCGGGAAGCGCCAGGGTGCTATGCTGCGAATAGATAAGGTGCCCACCGAGGGATGCCCTCATGGTTTGTCCGCGTTGCACGCTGCTCCAATCTGTCGACGCCAATGTCTGCACGCAGTGCGGGCTACGTTTGCAGGCCCCGATCCAGGTTATCGCCGCGGTGGCTACGCGGAACGCGCCTACCGGCATTGGGATCATCTCGAGCGTGTCGCTGCTCACCTGTTTGGCCATCGCCGTGGTCTTCCCGTCCATCGCCGGCGCCGCGCTTTCCATAGGCGCCTATTTCGGCATTATCAGCATAAGCAACATCTGGCTTGCCGTCTATCGAGATGAGCACGGAGACATGTTGCGCGGGCTGCGCGGGGTAGGCTACAGTTCCGCTCTCCTGGTTTCCCTGGTCGCCGAGGTGGCGCGCCTACAACACGTTCAGGCCATCGTCGTGCCCCAGCTCGGCAGTGTACCGGTTCCTTCGGCCGCTACCACGGCGCTCTTGGCCATCGTTCTGGTCATCCTTGACCCTCTGGTGGTCCGCCCACTCGTACATTGGATCGAAATGGGCGTAGAGCGGGGCGTTCCCGAAGGCTGAAACGGGCCAATTCTAGCGAAGCGCGATGAGCCGGTCTACCACCATGGCCGCGAAGAGCAGTCCCAGGTACAGGTTAGAGTACATGAAGCAGGCGCGGGCGCGGGCCAGCGTGGCCTGGCGCAACAGCAGGCCGGTCTGAACCAAAAAGTAGCCGCCCAGGGCAATCGCCATGACCAGATAAAACCAGCCCATGGCCTGGGTGGCGCTCAGCAACAGCGTGGAGGCGACGAGAATCCCTGTGTAGACGAAGATATTCCAGCGGGTCTTATCCAGGCCGCGAACCACGGGCAGCATCGGGATGCCGGCTCGGCTGTAGTCCTTCCGAGTCAAAATGGACAGCGACCAGAAGTGCGGTGGGGTCCACAAGGTAATTATCAGGAAGAGCAGCAAGGCGGGCAGGGCGACATCATCACGTACCGCCGCCCAGCCGACCAGGGGCGGAATGGCGCCCGCCACGCCCCCGATCACGATGTTCTGAGGAGTTAGCCGCTTCAACCAACATGTATAGATAACCACGTAGTAGAAGTTTCCAGCCAGAGCGAGCAGGGCACTGAGATAGTTGACCCAGAGGGCGAACACCGCGAAGGACAAAGCGGTCAGCACCAGACCGAACACAAGAGCGTTGATCGGTTGCAGGCGTCCGGAAGGCAGCGGTCTGTTTTTGGTTCGCGCCATTACCGCGTCGATATCGCGATCGATGAAGTGGTTGAGCGCGCTCGCGCCGCCGGATGCCAGGGCGCCGCCGATCAAGATGAGACAGACCAGGCGAAGCACTTCGAGGTGTCCCTCGGGCCGGGTACTGGCGGCGATCAACGCCGCGGCAAGGGTGGTGATTAGAAGCAGCACCATGATCCGGGGCTTGACCAGGACGAAATAATCAGACGCCGCCGCCCAGCGCCGGGAACGTAGCTTGGGCTCCACCAAACTGACGGCCTCGTGCGGATTAATGCGAGGACCCTGCTCGGCCGCTACACTCACCGGTTGCACTGCCCTGCTTTGCACGAAGTCTCCCCATTCCACGTGGGCTTATCAGTGAGCCGTTGCTCAACGGTCGCCACGGGGCCCTGACGACCGTAACCCTCAATCTATTCGGCCTTATGTGTCGCGAAGCGGCGTTGCTCTAGGAGATAGGAACCGTAAGGTAAAACAGAGCAAACAACACCACCCACACCGCATCCACGAAGTGCCAGTACAGCGTTGACGCATGCACCACCATGTCGTTGTGTTGTGTGTACTTCCCTCTCAGGGTACCAATAAGCACCACTAATAGGAAAATCACCCCACCGGTCACGTGTATTCCGTGCAGCCCAGTGAGGAGAAAGAAGGTCGAGCCGTAGGTGTCGGAGCTAAAGCGCACATCGACCACATGCGTGTACTCATAGGCCTGACCGCTCAGGAAGCCTACGCCCAGAATAATGGTCACGATCAGCAGGAAGAGCATCCGTCTGGTGTCACCCTTACGTAGCGCCTGGTAGGCGAAGTGCATGGTCACACCGCTGCTCAGCAACACAATCGTATTAACGGTGGGCAGGCGCCAGTCGAACCGCTCGAAAAAGGTATGGGTGCCGGGAATGAGCGGCGGCCACACCGGCGCCGCGCGCCGTGTATAGAGATACATGAAGATTAAACTGCCGAAGAGGGCCATCTCGGAGGTCAGGAAACACATGATCCCGAGAACCCCGTTGCTTACCCCCGTGTTCGTATCCGGCCGCTTACGCGGCGTGATCGCGGTTGTACCGGCGCTCATGCCCTATCCTTCCTGGACTGCTCAGTGCTCAAGATGAGAAGGAATGACCACGCCGTGCGCGTCTTCCGTCTCCGGTCCAAAATACGACGCCGGCTTGGAGAAATCGTATGGTCCGCCCGACACGACCGGGGTGCGCGCGAAGTTTCCGTGCCCTGGAGGCGACGCCGTCGCCCATTCCAGAGTGCGGCCCCCCCAGGGATTCGGCGGCGCCTTCTCGCCATGCGCCAGACTGTTCGCCGCGTTGTACAGGAAGATCAGGAACGATGCGCCCAGAATAAACGCCGAGATGCTGATGAACATGTTCCAGGCGCCGTACTCCGGATCGTAATCCGCCACGCGCCGCGGCATCCCCAAGAGTCCGATGATGTGCATGGGGAAAAAGGTCGTATTGAAGAAGATAAACATGAACCAGAAGTGGATCTTCGACAGCCGCTCGTTCAGCATGCGGCCGGTGATCTTCGGCCACCACATATAGATGCCGGAGAAAAGGCCGAACACGCTGCCCCCGAACAGCACGTAGTGGAGGTGAGCAACCAGGAAATAGGTTCCGTGCTCGTGCAGATCGACCGGCACCGAGGCAAGCATGATGCCGGTGATGCCGCCCAGAGTAAAGGTGGACACAAATCCCAGGGCGAAAAGGAGCGGCGAATCAAGCCGCAACTTCCCTTCGAAGAGGGTCGCCACCCAACTGAATATCTTGATTCCGGTCGGCACCGCGATGATCATGGTAGCGATCATGAAGTAGACTTCCAGATACGGTTGAACGCCGCTGGTGAACATGTGATGGGCCCAGACCGTAAAGGAGATCGCGCCGATTGCCAGGGTGGAATAGGCAATTGCCTTGTAGCCGAAGATAGGCTTGCGTGAAAAGACCGGGATGATCTCAGAGATAATTCCCATGGCCGGCAGAATCATGATGTATACCGCCGGATGGGAATAGAACCAGAACATGTGCTGCCAGAGGATGACGTTGCCGCCCAGGTTCGGGTTGAAGAACGGCGCGCCAAACAGAATCTGCATCAGCTGCACGGTGAGGCCGCCCGCCAGGGCAGGAGTCGCTATAAGGGTAAGGATGACCGTGACCAGCATAGCCCAGACAAAGAGCGGCAGCCGGAAGAAGGACATACCCGGGGTGCGCATGTTGATCATCGTGACCAAGAAGTTCAAGGCCGTGATGGTGGAGGACACACCGGCGATAATCACGCTGAGCAGCCAGCAAATCTGCCCATAATCGTGCGTCATGCCGAGCGGGGTCTGCGTGCTGATCGGTGGATACGAGGTCCAGCCCGCTTGCGCGGCGCCACCGAACAGGAATCCCAACAGCATGATGATGCCCGCGGGTGGAAACAGTATATAGCTGAGCAGGTTCAAGCGGGGAAAGGCCACGTCTCCCGCCCCGATCATCAACGGCATCAAGTAGTTACCGAAACCACCCACCAGAAACGGAATGGTGAACAGGAAGATCATGGCCGAACCGTGTACGGTCGAGAACTGGTTGTACACGTCCGGAGCTAGAAACTTACTCCCCGGCTCCGCCAGGTTCACCCGCATCGCCTCGGCCAGCAGCCCGGCGATGATGAAGAAAACGAAGCCCGTGAGCATATAGTTGATTCCGATCACCTTGTGATCGGTGCTGAATACATGCTTCCGGAGCCACGACTGCGAACCATGCTGAGCGTGGGCGTCGTGCTGACCCTCCAGCCCCAAGGCCGTTACCGCCATGCCAGGAACCTCCCGACCTTTCCGTCTTCCGCTCCATCGCCGAGCCCCATGCCCGGCGCCTCTTTCGTTCAGTTGTTTTTGGCGCCCTGATCGATCCAGCTTGCGATCTTGCTCAACTCCGTGTCGGACAAGTACGGTCCACCCAGCGGCATGCGCGCCCCCCCTGGGTGGGGTCCGGCGGGACTGGTAATCAGCCACAGCGTACTTATCTTATGATCGCCCGGCTTGATGATCGGACCCGGCACCACGTTGCCGCCCTTCAGCAATCCCTGGTAGGAACTCAGGTCCAGATTGGCGAAGTGCTGCGCGATATGGCACGCGGCGCAATGCGCGGTGAAGATCGGCTCGATGTCTTTGCTGAATGACAGGTTGGTCAGATTCCCCGATCCCGAATTGGCGTTCTGCTGCTGCTTCACCCAGTTGTCGAAGTCTTTTTGGTTCATCACGTAGAGTTTGGCGTACATCTCCGAGTGCCCGACGCCGCAAAACTCGGCGCAGATCAGTCGATATTGCCCAACCCGCGTCGTCTTGAAATGCATCTCGGTTGGATAGCCCGGTACGGCATCCTGCTTCACCCGGAACTCCGGCACCCAGAACGAGTGAATGACATCTCGCGCGTGGAGCTTCACGGTCACCTCGCCCAGCGGCATGTGACACGTGTTGAATTCCTTGATCACCGGCTTGTTCTCCGGATGGTCACATTCCCACTGGAACTGGCTCGCCTGCGCGTCAATCACATAGGCATGTTTGGGCGTGGCCACAATATCGGCATAAACCTTGCCGCTCATCGCGGTGAGCACCACGAGGAAGATCACCGGGATGATCGACCACACAATCTCCAGTCGCGTGTTGCCGTGAATGTCGGACCCGATCGCGTCCTCCGGATCGTCCTTCCGCCGCCGATACTTTACGCAGAAGTAGAGCAGGAAGCCCTCCACGATCAGAAAGACCGCTACGCTGGCCACCATCATGAACTTGAAGATAAAATCTATGCTCTGCGCGTGATCCGTCGCCGCGGGCAACACATTGCCGATCGGCGTGGCAATAATCCAGGCACTGACGACGATCCAGATGACCACCAGGATGGCCGAGACACGAGCAAGGCTCATGATCCTATCGCAACCTCTCTACCATACGGCAGACGCCGGCTGGGGCGTCGCTGTCCACCTCAATATGTCCACCACAGCACACCCGAAGCGGCAATCCGCGGCTGGGGCAACCACGGATGGCGGTGGGGCAACTTGCCGCCGCGATAGGCAACCAAGTCCCGCCGGCTTTGCCGTTCCATCGCCGCACCCCTACCCCGCCCGCGGACGCCTTCCACGCCATTCGTGGTGATGCCATGAAGCTGCGGGGACTGGGAAGCCGTTTCTGGAGCCGCTTCGCCGTCGCTGCTGCCTATGCTACCGTCCGGCTGCCCGGTCCGTCAACCGCTATCCAGGACGACGAACCCTGGTTGTCCCTCGGCAATCAGGCGCCGTAGCATGTCTTCATATGCCGAGTCTTACGCCAATGCCGGGACGAGGACGCTACGCGCCCAGCCCGTCCGGTCCTTTACACCTTGGGAATCTGCGCACCGCCCTCCTGGCCTGGCTCTTTGCCCGTCATGCCGGCGGTTCGTTCGTGCTGCGGATCGAGGATCTGGATCGCGATCGGGTCCGTCCCGGCGCGACGGACCAGATGATTCGCGATCTGCGCCGGCTCGGGCTGGATTGGGATGAAGGCCCCGACCTGGGAGGCCCCTTCGCCCCGTACACGCAGAGCGAGCGGCTACCCCTGTATCAGCGGCATATCGACTTCCTCGTGGCCGGGAATCTCGCCTATCCGTGCTACTGTAGTCGTAGCGACATCGCCGCCGCCGCGCAGGCGCCCAATGCGCCCCTGAGCGGGACTCGCCCCTACTCGGGCAGCTGCCGCGACCTCGACCGAAGGGAGCGCCGGCGCCGCGCTCACCCAACCCGCCCCCCGGCCTATCGTTTTAAGCTGGACACCGGCCTGACCGTATTCCGCGACGCCGTACGCGGCGAATGTCGCTTTGCCTGTACGGCGGGGGTCGATGACTTCGTGATCCGCAGGGCTGACGGCGTACCGGCGTATCAGCTTGCCGTCGTGGTCGATGATGCCCTCATGCGCGTCGGCCAGGTAGTTAGGGGTGATGACCTCCTCGACTCAACGCCGCGCCAGATCGCCCTCTATCAAGCCTTCGGCTACACGCCCCCTGCTTGGGCACATGTGCCGCTGGTGCGCGACGAGAGCGGTAACCGGCTGGCCAAGCGAGATCACTCGGTCGCCGGCGATATAGGCGACCATCCCGAAATGCTGGTCGGTCAGTTGGCGGCAAGTTGCGGACTGACCGAGCCAGGGGTGCCCTGTACCGTCCACCGGCTTTTGGCCGAATTCGACCCGGCCAGACTGGCGCCTCAACCAGGTCTGTAAGCCGAGTTCTGTACCCAGGCATTGCCCGGGCGACGATCATCTCTCTAGGGCGCCGGTTACCCGGCGTCTCAAGCAACCAACCCGGAGGCATGGGCGGGCCAACCCTGAACAGCCATGACTGTCCGCCTCCTATTCGGTCTTGCTCCGGATGGGGTTTACCCGGCCAGACGGTCACCCGCCTGCCGGTGAGCTCTTACCTCACCATTTCACCCTTACCCGGCCTTGCGGCCGTCGGCGGTATGTTTCTGTGGCACTTTCCTTAGGGTCTCCCCCACTGGGCATTACCCAGCATCCTGGCTCCATGGAGCTCGGACTTTCCTCGTACGGCGGTGCCGCACGCGATCGCCCGACCTGGTTGAGGCGACAAGGAGTCTAGCATGACGACACGTCACGGTCAATGGATCGTTATCCGGCAAATGGCTTACCTTTCCAGACGGGAGGGTGGGACGCGCCGTAGGCAAAGGCTCCAGGCAAGTTGGCACTCCGGCCCTCATGGTCCCTAGAGTCCACCTTCGCGAAAGGGTTTGACATGACTTGGGCGCGCACCATCCTGGTTGGCTTGGCTAATCCTCGCACCGCCGAATATCTTGTACGGACGGGGCTTACCCTGGCCAGAGAGGGTGCGGGCCGGTTGGTCATCGTCAGCATCGTGGTGGTTCCGCCCAATCAATCGCTCAGCAGCGGCGCCCGGCCGGCTCGCACTCAGCGGCGGCTTTTACGTCGTGCCGCGCAAATCGCTGAGGCCGAGGGCATACAGGCCGAAACCGTGGTGCGCGCCGGCCATCAGGTGGACGAGGCCCTCACCGCGGTTGCCCTGGAAATGAATGCCAGTCTGCTGATCGTGGGATGGGCGCCGAGGCAACGCTACGCCGCGCCGGCCGACTCCGCGCTATGGAGGCTCAGTCAAGAGCCGCCCTGCGATGTCCTG